>QMME01000016.1 GCA_003647095.1 Deltaproteobacteria bacterium | reverse complement strand
ATTCTCCATGGGGTTTGCCACCCGCGCGGCCATGAGCTTCGGCGGTCTCGAGCCCGGCGATTTCCGCAAGATCCTCATCTACAACAAGGACCGCATCTTCGCCTTCGCCATGACCTTCGGCGATGTCTCCGACGAGTGGTATGCCAACGGCCTGGGGGCGGTGAACTACGGCTTCCCGGTCATCGCCGACACCCCCATCCCCGAGGTGCTGCCCACCGGAATCTGCACCTACGAGCACGTGGTGTCCAATATCCCCTACGAAAAGCTGGTGTCCAAGGCCGTCGAGGTACGCGGCCTGAAGGTGACCGTCTCCAAGGTGCCGGTGCCGGTCTCCTACGGCCCCGCCTTCGAGGGCGAGCGCGTGCGCGGAGACGCCATCTTCGCCGAGATGGGCGGTCCCAAGGCGCCCACGGTGGTGGAGTTGGTGACCTCCAAGCCCATGGACGAGGTGGAAGACGGCAAGATCGAGGTCATCGGTCCCGACCTCGACGAGGTGGAACCGGTAGCCCGCTTCGGCATGGCGGTACTGGTCGAGGTGGCCGGGCGCACCATGCAGAGCGATTTCGAGCCCATCCTGGAGCGGCAGATCCACCACCTGGTGAACTACGCCAAGGGAGTGATGCACATCGGCCAGCGCGACATCGCCTGGTACCGCGTTTCCAAGGACGCCTATGACAAGGGTTTCCGCCTCAGCCACATCGGCTCCATCCTCCACGCCAAGTACCACCAGGAGTTCGGCGGCATCTGCGACAAGGTGCAGGTGAAGATCTACACCGACGAAGCCAAGGTCAAGGAGGTTTTGGACCAGGCGCATAAGATCTACGCCGAGCGCGACGCCCGCATCGAGGGCATGACCGACGAGGACGAGAACACCTTCTACTCCTGCACCCTGTGCCAGTCGTTCGCTCCCAACCACGTCTGCGTGGTCACCCCGGAGCGCAACGGCCTGTGCGGCGCCTATTCCTGGCTGGACTGCAAGGCCGCCTTCGAGATCAACCCCACCGGTCCCAACCAGCCCATCGAGAAGGGCAAGTCCATCGACGAGCACAAGGGCCAGTGGGAAGGCGTCAATGCCTTCGTCAAGCAGGCCTCGCGGGGCAACGTGGAGTTCTACAACGCCTACTCCATCATGGACAGTCCCATGACCTCCTGCGGCTGCTTCGAGTGCATCGCCGCCCTGGCGCCGTCCTGCAACGGCATCATGATCGTCGACCGCGACTACAACGGCATGACCCCCTGCGGCATGAAGTTCACCACCCTGGCCGGCACCGTCGGCGGCGGGGCCGTCACCCCGGGGTTCGTGGGTCATTCCAAGAACTACATCACTTCCAAGAAGTTCATCCGTGCCGAGGGCGGCATGAAGCGCATCGTGTGGATGCCCAAGCGGCTCAAGGAAGAGCTTCGTGAGAAGTTCGAAAAGCGCGCCGCCGATGAGGGCGTGCCCGATCTGCTCGAACGTATCGCCGACGAATCGGTGGGAACCTCAGATGAAGAGATCCTGCCCGCCCCCACCGAGAAGGAACATCCGGCGCTTTCCATGGACCCCATGATGTAACAACCCATTCGCGGGAGGATCGATATGGGCCTCACAGGTATTCAGATTTTCCAGTTGCTTCCCAAGACCAACTGCAAGGAATGCGGGGTGCCCACCTGCCTGGCGTTCGCCATGAACCTGGCCGCTGGCAAGGCCGAGCTCAGCCAGTGCCCCTACGTTTCCGAGGAGGCCAAGCAGAAGCTGGCCGCCGAGTCGGCGCCGCCGATTCGTACCGTGGAAATCGGCACCGGTGACGGCGCCTTCAAGGTGGGAGGCGAGACGGTGCTGTTTCGCCACGAGAAGACCTTCTTCAATCCCACCGGGCTGGCCGTGCTGGTCAGCGACGACGAGGACGAGGCCAGTATCGACGGCAAGCTGGAGCGCTTCAACGACCTGGTCTACGAGCGGGTGGGTTTGATACTGAAGAGCAACGCCGTGGCCGTGAAGGCCTCGAGCGGTGACCAGGGCAAGTTCGTCAACCTGGTGAAGAAGGTGGTGGAGAAGACCGATCGCGGCATCATTCTCATGACCGAAAACGCCGAGCTCATGACCGCCGCGGTGGAGGTGGCCGCCGCGCGCAAGCCGCTGCTTTACGCGGCCACCGCCGACAACGCCGACGCCATGGGCAAGCTGGCCAAGGAAAAGAAGCTGCCCCTGGCCGTCAAGGCCGAGGGCCTGGAGGCCCTGGCCGAGCTGACCAAGAAGCTCAACGATGCCGGCGTGGAAGACCTGGTAATCGATCCCGGCTCGCGCCAGATCCTGGCGGCCCTGCAGGACGAAATCCGCATCCGCGAATCCGCGGTCCAGAAGAAGTTCCGCCAGTTGGGGTTCCCCACCATCGTGCTGCCCTTCGAGATGACCGACGACTTCATGCTGGAGAATCTCTACGCCGCGCTGCTGCTGGCCAAGTATGCCGGCATCATCGTGCTCAGCGATTTCCAGGGCGAGAACCTCTTCCCGCTGCTGCTCGAGCGGCTCAACATCTACACCGATCCGCAGCGGCCCATGAAGACCGAGCAGAAGATCTACGAGATCAACAATCCCGGTCCCGACAGCCCGGTGTTGTGCACCTCGAACTTCTCGCTTACCTACTTCATCGTCTCCGGCGAGATCGAAAACAGCCGGGTACCGTCCTACCTGGCGGTGCTGGACACCGAGGGCCTGTCGGTGCTCACCGCCTGGGCTGCCGGCAAGTTCGTGGGCGACCTGCTGGGTTCCTTCATCAACAAGAGCGGCATCAAGGACAAGCTCCAGAAGCGCAACATCATCATTCCGGGCTACGCGGCGGTGATACAGGGCGACCTCGAAGAAGAGGTCGGCTCGGACTGGCAGGTGCACGTGGGCCCGCGCGAGGCGGCCAATATACCCGCTTTCCTGCGCGAGAAATTTGCCGGCTGATTGCTGATGCGGCCGGTTGGCAGTCAGTGGCAACGTCCCCTGGGAGGAAGACATGTTTAGGGTAATTGCGGAGAATATCAACGTCATGTCCAAGAAAATCGGCGCCGCCATGAAGGAACGCAACGCCGGCCCCATCCGTGAACTGACCGAGAAGCTGGTGGCCAACGGCTCCGATCTGCTGGACATCAATCTGGGTCCGGCCCGCAAGGGTGGTGAGGAGTTGATGCAGTGGGTGGTCAAGACCGTCCAGGAGGTGACCGACCTGCCGCTCTACCTCGATACTTCCAACGTCTCCGCCATCGAGGCCGGCCTGCAGGTGTACCAGGCCAAGAAGGGCAAGGCGGTGATCAACTCCATATCCGCCCGGCCCGAACGCATGGAGGCCCTGTGGCCGCTGGCCAAGAAGTACGACGCCGGTGCGGTGGCCCTGGTACTGGGCACCGAGGGTATTCCCCGCGATTCCAACGAGCGTGCCGCCAATGGAGCCATCCTCATGGCCCAGGCCGACGAGTTCGGCATTCCCCACGAGGATGTCTGGATCGATCCCATCGTGGTGCCGGTCTCCAGCCAGCAGCAGCAGGTGGGTTCCTGCACCGAGTTCATCGCCATGCTCGGTGACATGGCTCCCGACTACGCCAACACCTGCGGCCTGTCCAACGTCTCCAACGGTTCTCCCAACGAGTTGCGCCCGCTCATCAACCAGTGCTACCTGCTCATGCTCAAGCACGTGGGCCTGACCGGGGCCATCCTCGACGGCCTGGATACCGAGATCCTCAACCTGGCCAAGGGCGGCCGGCCCGACCTGGAAGAAGTGGTCAATGCCGTCATGGACGGCAACCCGCCCGACCTGGCCGGTCTCGAGGAAGAGAAAGTGCGCTTCGCCAAGACCACCAAGATGCTGCTGGGCCAGACGCTCTACAGCCATTCCTGGCTGGAGCTGTAGTCGTATTGTCGATCCTGGCAGTGATGTGACTTTTCACGGGCCGTGCGGTTGCCGCCGCACGGCCCGTTTACTTGAGTGCGCCCCGCGGAGGTGGCCATGCCAACAGCCAAGCGAAACGGCCCGGCCCCCGGAGTGTTCTTTGCCGACAGCGCGGCCTCCGGCACCGACGAGGAAGGCAACTACCGCATCGCCGAGGAGGAGGCCTGGCGGCGGCTAGTGGCCGTCGACTGGCCGGCCCAGCTCGCGCGTTGCGGGGCGCGGCGGGCCGGCGCGCTCGTCGAGTTGGATTTTTTCCACCTGGTGGCACGGGTGGACCTGGGCGCGCGACGCATCGAATTTGCCGGCAGCGGTACCGAGATGCCCATCTGGGAGCGCATCCTGGTGTTGCACTACCTGGCCGCCACTACGCCGCTGCCGCCACCCGGGGAACTCATCGATTTCAAGCAGGTGCCGGCCGGGGGCTTTTACTTCAACGCCTACCGGGCGCGCACCGGAGTTCCCCTGGCCGATGCCTTCGGCGCCGAGCCGGGGTTGCTGCTCGAGGCCGGGCGCAGCCTGGGAGGTGAGGCCGCCGACTTCGGCGATGCGGCGGTACGCCTGTGGCCGTTGCCGCGGGTGCCGGTGGTGGTCCTGGTCTACGGTGCCGACGAGGAATTCCCCGCCACCGGCAACCTGCTTTACGAACCCTCCGTCACGGCTTACCTTTGCACCGAGGACATCGCCGTGCTGGGCGGCCAGGTGGTGGGAAGGCTGGTGGGCCAGGTGCGGAGAAGGGAAGGTGAGCGGTGAGCGACAAGGGACTGAAGCTGGCGGTCAGCGGCAAGGGCGGGGTGGGCAAGACGACGTTGGCGGCCTTGCTGGCGCGGCACCTGGCGGCGGGAGGCAAGCGGGTGCTGGCCGTGGACGCCGACCCCGTGCCCTGCCTGGCCGCGGCCCTGGGCATCGCCCTGCCCATCGAGCCCATAGTGAACATGAACGATCTCATCTACGAGCGCACCGGTGCCCAGCCCGGCACCATGGGAGGGTTCTTCCGGATGAATCCCCGGGTGGACGACATCCCCGAGCGCTTCGCCACCGTCAAGGACGGTGTCCACCTAATCGTCATGGGCACGGTGGATCACGGCGGGTCGGGCTGCGTGTGCCCGGAGAGCGTGCTGCTCAAGAACCTGGTGCAGCACCTGGTGCTCTACGAAAACGATGCCCTGGTGATGGACATGGAAGCCGGGGTGGAGCACCTGGGCCGGGCCACCGCCAAGGCGGTCAATCTCATGCTGGTGGTGGTGGAACCGGGGGCTCGCTCGCTGGAGGCGGCGCGCACGGTAAAGCGCCTGGCCGCCGACATCGGTCTCACCCGGGTGGCCGCGGTGGCCAACAAGGTGCGCGGGGACGGCGACCTGGAGATCATCCGCCGGGGGCTGGGCGACATCGACCTGCTAGGGGGCATGCCCTACGACCCGGCCTTCATCGAGGCGGATCTCGCCGGCCGGCCGGCCTTTGCAGACGGCATTCCCGGGCACCTGGAAAGCCTGCTCCGCGACATCGTCGAGTTGGCCGGCGGCGGGTAGCATTCCCGCATGGTGTCGTTTGCCGTTGTCCCCGTTTGACACCGCGTTTGACACCGGGGACAGGCCCGCAGGAAAGACGTTGTAGATCAAAGTGATACCCGGAGAGAGACGCGTTCTTTCGATATTTGTCTTCAAAAGCAAGTAGTTGCCAGGGAAGTGCCCCTGCCGGGTACATTAATTACTTGATCCGTAAACACTTTTTCCTGTGCCTGTCCCCGTGGTTCGGGGGTTGACCGGTGGCCGGGGTATGATATAACATCATACCAGGAGGTTGATCATGCCCCGGGCCAAGGTAGCAATAACCATCGACGCCGAGATGCTGGAGCGCCTCGACACCCTCGTGGGCGAGGCCGTGTTTCCCAACCGCAGCGCGGCCATCCAGGCCGCGGTACGGGAGAAGCTCGAACGTCTCGATCGTGACCGCCTGGCCCGTGAGTGCGCCAAGCTGGACGCGGCCTTCGAGAAGAACCTGGCCGAGGAAGGCATGGGAGAGGAGCTGGCCGAATGGCCAGAATACTGAGGGGGGACATTCGCTGGGCCGATCTCAACCCGGTTCGCGGACACGAGCAGGCGGGACGGCGACCGGTGCTCGTCATCAGCCACGACGTCTTCAACGAGCGCTCGGGCACGGTGATTGCCCTGGCCCTGACCAGCCGGCCGCAGCGGGCCGGCTTTCCCTTGACCCTGGAGCTGGCGGGCGAGTTCCTGCCCCGGAGGTCCTGGGTGAAGATCAGCCAGGTGCGCACCCTGGCCGTGGAGCGTATCGGGCGCCGCCTGGGAACCGCCACGCCCGAACAGCTGGCCCGGGTGATTGCCGGGCTGAACGAGATCGTCGGTTGAAGCAGCCATAGACTTCTCCGACGGTACGGGAAGAAGACATGTGCGGACGCTTTGCGTTGTTTTCACTGGATCCGGAGTTCTTCGCCGGGCTCGGCGTCACCGAGCTGCCGTCCGGGCTGGCCCCGCGCTGGAACATCGCCCCCGGCCAGCGCGCGGCGGTGGTGCTGGAAGAAGGCGGGCAGCGCCGGCTGCGCCTACTGCGCTGGGGACTGGTGCCGCACTGGGCCCGGGAGGAGAAGATCGGCGACCGGCTCATCAACGCCCGGGTGGAGACGCTGGCGGAAAAGCCGGCCTTCCGCGATTCGCTGCACCGGCGCCGCTGCCTGGTGCCGGCCGACGGCTTCTACGAGTGGCAGAAAGCGGGCGGGCGCAAGCAGCCGTTTTTCGTCGGCGCCGCCGATGGCCGTCCCCTGGCCCTGGCCGGCCTGTGGGACAGCTGGGAAAGGGCCGGGGACGGGCCGCTGGAGACCTTCACCATCGTCACCGCCCCGGCCGGCCCGGCGCTCGCCGAGATCCACGGGCGCATGCCGCTCGTGCTGCCGGCGGAGGTGGGCCGGAGTTGGCTGGCGGCGGCTCCCGGCCGGGAGGAGCTCGCCGGGCTGGTCGACGCCTCCCGGCAGACTCCCCTGCAGGTGCGCCCGGTGTCCACCCTGGTCAACAACCCCGCCCACGACGGACCGGAGCTGCTACAGGCGCCTTCCTGAGCGGGCCGTCCCTACCAGATGGTCTTCACGTGGGAATAACGGCGCAGGCGCCGGTCCCGGGTGACCAGTGGCGCGCCGAACCGCAACGCCGTGGCCACGATCAGGCGATCGGCCGGATCGCCGTGCAGGCGGCCGGGTAGGGTTACCGAGCGCAACGCCAGCGAGTTGTCAACCGGTACAAAATGCAGGAAAGGCAGCGCCTCCACCCGCTTCAGCCACTCCTCGACGGCCATGGTGAGCACCAGCCTCTGCTTGGTCACCAGCATGGCCACTTCCCAGACGCTGATGGACGAGACCAGGATGCCGTCTTGTTTCCTGGCCGCGGCGATACTCTTGCGGGCCGGCGTCGAGAGCTGCTCCGGCCGCGCGACCAGCCACACCAGGACGTGGGTGTCGAGCACGATCAACGGCCCGACTCCCAGTCGTCCTCGGCCACCGGATCGCAGGGGCGCTGGTACTCGATCACGGAGTCGCGCAGCCAGGCCAGTTGCTCCTCCACGTCCCGGTGGTAGGGCACGATACGCAGCACCGGCCGGCCCCGGTCGGTGATGACGATCTCGCGCCCGGTTCGTTCCACCTCCCGGAAGTACTCCAGCGCCCGGGGCTTGAACTGCGACTTGGAGACCTGGAGACGTTTGTCGAACGGCTGCGCCATGATTGCCCCCTTTCAAATGACCATGGTCATGTTACCATGGTCACAATTTGCCGTCAAGGCGGCAGGGTGGTGGACGACCTGACAAAGTCGTGACATTTCGTTGCCGAACGGTGACAATCGCCTGCGCCCGGCGTGCTAGGCACGGAGCCCGGGACGGGAAACCCTCTCCGCCCCGAGGAGCGAGGCATGAACGCACGCGAGAGATTCCTGGCCGCCTGCCGTCGGGAGCCCGTGGACCGGCCCCCGGTTTGGCTCATGCGCCAGGCCGGCCGCTACCTGCCCGAGTACCAGGCCCTGCGCGCCCGGCACGGCTTCTGGGAGCTGATGCGCACCCCGGAGTTGGCCGTGGAGGTCACCCTGCAGCCGCTCGAGCGCTTCGGCATGGACGCGGCCATACTGTTTTCAGACATCCTCACCGTCCAGGACGCGCTGGGCTTCGGCGTTACCTACGACGCGGGCGGGCCGCGCATCTCCCCGCTGGTGACGGACGGCCGGGAACTCGACGGCCTGGCCCTGGGCGATGGCGCCTTCGCCTTCGTGGGTGGCATCGTCAGCGAGCTGGCGCGCCGGCTGCACCCGCGGCGGGCGCTCATCGGCTTTGCCGGCGCCCCCTTCACCCTGGCCGCCTACTGCCTGGAGCGGGGCCCGCAAAAGAGCGTGACCCGGGTCGTCGAGCTGGCCGAGCGGCGGCCCGCGGTTTACCAGCGCCTGCTCGAGCTGCTCACCGAGGCGGTGGAGCGGCTGTGCCGGGTGCAGATGCAAGCCGGCGCCGATGCCGTGCAGCTTTTCGACACCTGGGCGGGCAAGCTCGACGCCCGCTGCTACGCCGAGCTGGCCGCGCCCTGGACGCGGCGACTGTTCGAGCGGCTGCGGCCGCTGGGGGTGCCGCTGGTTTTGTACCTGCGCAATTGCCGCCAGCTGCTCGAGGCTGCGGCCGGCTGCGGCCCGGACGTGCTCTCGGTCGACGACTCGCTCGAGCTGGCCGAGGCGTGCCGGCGCCTGGAGGGCGCCCGGGCGCTGCAGGGCAATTTCTCGCCGGAACTGCTCAGGCGCCCGGCCGCGGAGATCCGCACCGCCGTACGGGCCGGCATCGCCGCCGCCGGCCCGCGGGGCTATATCGTCAACCTGGGCCAGGGGCTGACCCCGGACATCCCGCCGGACGGCGTGGCGGCCTTCGTCGGCGCCGTCAAGGAATGGCGGTCATGAAGCGGCCGGTAAGCTCCCAGGACCCACGGCGCATACCCGAGCAGCTGCGCCGCAAGTACGACGTGCGCGGGCCCCGCTACACCTCCTACCCGCCGGCCAACCACTTCGGCCCGGTGGACGAGCAGGAGCTGTTGCGGCGCTGGCGTGCCCGCAACGAGCTGGCCGATGACCCGGGCCTGTCGCTCTACTTGCACATTCCCTTCTGCCGCCGGCGCTGCCTGTTCTGCGGCTGCCACACCTTCGTGGCCAAGAACGCCGGGCAGGCCGGCCGCTACGTCTCGGCCCTGATCGCCGAGATGAAACTGGCCGCCGGCATCATCGACCCGGCCCGGCCCCTGCGGCAGATCGCCCTGGGCGGGGGAACCCCCAACTTCCTCGAGGCCGGCGAACTGGACCGTCTGCTGCGGGCGCTGCACGATACCTGGGCGGTGCAGGCCGATGCCGAGAAGTCGGTGGAGATAAATCCCCGTACCGCCACCGAGGAGAAGCTGGAGGTGTTTCTGGAACACGGCTTCAACCGCTTCTCGCTCGGCATCCAGGATTTCGACCCGGAGGTGCTGCGTGCGGTACGGCGCGACCAGGGGCTGATGGAGGTCGAGGAGGTGGTGTCACACCTGCGCGGCCGCGGTGTCGACCTGCTCAACTTCGATCTCATCTACGGCCTGCCCGGCCAGGAGCTGGCCGGCTGCCTGGCCACCGCCGACAAGGTCATCGAGCTGCGGCCCACCCGCATCGCGCTCTACTCCTACGCCCACGTGCCCTGGATCCATGGACACCAGCGAGCACTGGAGAAGCTCGGCCTTCCCGGGGCCGAGGCCAAGGCCGAGATCTTCCTGGCCCTGATGGATCGCTTCCTGGCCGCCGGCTACCTGCCCATCGGCATGGATCACTTCGCCCTGCCGGAAGATTCCCTGGCCCGGGCACTCCAGGCCGGCACCCTGCGCCGAAACTTCATGGGTTACACCACCGGTCGCGGTCTCGACCTGCTGGCCTGCGGCGCCTCGGCCATCTCGGCGGTGGGCTCCACCTACGCCCAGGACGAAAAACCCCTGCCGGCCTACCTGGAGGGCGTGGAGGCCGGCCGGCTGCCGGTGTTCCGCGGCTTTTTGCTCGACCGCGACGACGAGATCCGCCGCGAGCTGCTGCTGGAGCTGTTCTGCAACTTCCGCCTGGACCTGCGCGCACTGGGCCAGCGCTTCGATATCGACGCCACCGCCTACCTGGCCGGTGACATCGAGCGGCTCGATCCCCTGGTTCGAGACGGGCTGGTGGAGATCCACGATGAGACGATTCACGTCACCGACATCGGTCGATTCTTCATCCGCAACATATGCATGACCTTCGACCGCTACCTGGAGACGGACGGCGGAAAGCGGGTCTATTCGAGGACGATATGAACTCGGCTCCCGCGATCGGCGTGGTGTGGATGAACACCGGCGGGCCGGCCGACGAAGCCGGGGTGGGAGAGTTCATCCGGGCCATGCTTTCCGACAAGCACCTGATGCCGCTGCCCTGGCCGCTACGGCCCTGGCTGGCCCGTCGCATCGCCACCCGGCGTGCCCCGGAGGTGCTCCAGCGTTATCGCCGGGTAGGGCTGCCCAGCCCCGTCTACGAACACAGCCGCCGGCAGGTGGCGGCCTTGCAGGAGGAACTGGGAGATGGCTTCGCGGTGGAACTGGGTTTTCGCTATTCCCGTCCCTGCGCCGCCGATGCCCTGGAACACCTGCTGGAGCTGGGGGTGAAGCGGGTGGTGGGTCTGGCCGCCTATCCCCAGTGGTCTCGAGTCACGACGCTCACCGCCTACCGGTCGCTGGAGAAGGCAGCCGGGCGGCTGGGCATCGACGCCATCAGGCTTGATTCCTTTCCCCGGCTGGATGGTTTCATTACTTCCCTGGCCCGGGCGGCGGGCAAGCTGATGCGCGAGGACACGACGGTTCTGTTCTGCGCGCATGGTATTCCCAGGAGTCTGGTGGACGCCGGCGACCCGTACCTGGAGCAGGCCAGGGAGACGGTCCGGGCGGTGGCCGAACGACTCTCGGTCGAACCCAGGCTGGCGTTCCAGAGCAGGGTCGGTCGCGGTGAATGGTTGCGTCCTTACCTGCACGACGAGATTCGCCGGCTGGGCGGCGAGGGGTGCCGGAGGCTGCTGCTGGTGCCGGTGTCGTTCGTTTGCGAGAACCTGGAGACGCTTCACGAACTCGACGTCGAGGCGCAGGAAGTCGCTCAACAGGCAGGAATACCGGGATTCGACAGGGCGCAGGTGCCCGGCAACGACCCCGCATTCATCGACGGCATGGCGGCCGCGGTGAGGCAGGCGGCCGGCCGGGCCGGATGGGAGGACACCGGTGGAAGCTGAACGGCAGGCGGTGGTGGTGGGAGCCGGACCGGCAGGCCTCAGCTGCGCCTGGAGGCTCATGCAGGCGGGCATCGATGTCGAGGTACTCGAGGCGCAGGCCACAGCGGGCGGCAACGTGCAGACCATGGAGGTGGACGGTTTCCGCCTGGAGGGGGGCCCGCACACCTTCATGCCCTCGGCCGATGCAATAGTGGAAGTCGCCCGGGAAGCCGGCCTGGCGGACAAGATGACCGCAAGCCTGCCGGCCGCAAAAAAACGTTTCATCGTCCGCCAGGGACGGATGCGGGTGGTATTCGGCGGACCTCTCTCCTTCCTGGCGAGCCGGCTGCTTTCGTTCCGCGGCAAGCTCAGGTTGTTGCAAGAGCCGTTCCGGACCAGGCAGCGCGGCGATCCCACAGACACGGCCGAGCGCTTCTTCGTCAGGCGCTTCGGCCCCGAGGCGGCCCGGGTGCTGGCGGGGGCGTTCATCTCCGGAGTCTACGCCGGCGATATCTCCAGGCTATCCGCGCCGGCGGCCTTTCCCCTGTTCTGGCGCTTCGAGCAGGAGCACGGCTCGATGATCCGCGGAGCGATGAAGCACCGCCGGCAGAGGAGGGCCGAGCTCGCGGCCGCGGGCAGGAAGCCGCTCCCGGTGAAGGGACTGCTCAGCTTCTCGGGCGGGCTGGGCACCCTGACGGCGACCCTGGCCGCAAAGCTCGGCCCGCGCCTGCACCTGGACACTCCGGTACGGGGCCTGGCCAGGCAAGCCGGCGGCTGGCGGGTGGAACATGCCGGGGGCTCGCTGGACTGCCGCGCCCTGGTGCTGGCGGTTCCGCCGGGGCCGGCGGCCAGCCTGCTCGAGCCGCTCGACGCCGAGGCCGCCGGGGCGGTGACCGCGGTACCCATGGCCCCGGTGGCGGTGGTGCACCTGGGGTTCGAGCGACGTTGCGCCGAGATACCCGACGGCTTCGGCTTCCTGGCCCCACGCGGCCAGGGGGTGCGCAGCCTGGGGGTGTTGTTCCCCTCGCGACTGTTTGCCGATCGCACCCCGCCCGGCGGCGAGCTGTTGACCGCCTTCATCGGCGGGGTACACGATGCCGGGGCGCTGGCGCTCGACGACGGCCCCCTGGCCGACATCGCCCTGGCCGACCTGCGCACCCTGACCGGCCTGGGACGGGAACCGGCCCTGGTGCAGGTACGCCGCTACCCGGAGGCGATTCCCCAGCTGGTGTGCGGGCACCTGGAGCGGATGGAGCTGCTGCGGCAGCGGCTCCATGATCTGCCGGGACTGCTTCTCGCCGGCAACTACCTGCAGGGAGTGGGCCTGAAAGACGCCGTGGCCTCGGGAGTGGCGGCTGCCCGGGAAGTTGCGGTATACCTGCAGCAGCGGGGAGGGGGCGAAGGAGAGCGAGACCATGGCGATTGCTGAACAACTGCCGCTGGCGGTGGTCGGTTGCGATTTCCGCCTGGCCCCCAGCCGGGTGCGCTCGGCGCTGGTCTTGCCGGAGGAGCGGGTGGGCGAGCTGTTTTGCCAACTCGTGGCCGAGCAGGCGGCGGACGGCTTCGTCGTTCTCAACACCTGCAATCGCAACGAGTGGCTGGTGTCCACCCCCCAACCGGCCTGGACGGCCGAGTTGCTGCGCAGCCAGATGGTGGAGCTGGCCGGCCCCGGTGCCGCGGCCTGGTTCCGCCCCTACGTCTTCACCGGCCAGGAGGCCGCCCGCCACGTGTTCCGGGTGGCCATCGGCCAGGAATCGCTGGTGGTGGGCGAACGCCAGATCGCCGGGCAACTGTACGCGGCGCTGGAAAAGGCCCGCCAGCGCCGGACCTCCTCGCGCGTTCTCAACGGCCTGGGCTCGATTGCCGGCCGGCTGGTGCGCATTGCCCTGCGGCGGGGCTGCATCAGGAGCGCCGCGGTGGGGGTGCACTCGCTGGCCCTGGAGTACCTGCGCTACCACCTCGACCTGGACGAGCGCCCGCCGGTGGCCGTGGTGGGCACCGGACGTATCGGCCGGCGCGTCCTGGGAGTGATGAACGGCGCCCTGGGGATGGACCCGCTGCGTGTCAATCGTACCCTTCCCGCAGACGGCCAGGAGCGCTGGCTGTCGCTGTCGCGGCTGCCCGAGGCGTTGCGGCAGGTGCGGGCGGCGGTGGTTTGTACCGGGGCCCTGGAGCCGGTGGTGCGGGCCGAGCACTTTTCCGCCGGGCGCGACCGGCCCCTGCTGGTGGTGGACATCGGCATTCCCGAGCAGGTCGAACGCCGGGGCCTGCCGGCGGAAGTGCAGGTGGTGGGGCTCGACGATCTGGTCGATTTCCACCGCCGGCAAACCGGCGAGCAGGGTCCCAGCCCGGAAGCACGGCAGCTGGTGGACCGGGCGGTGGAGGAGTTCGCCTCCTATTGCCAGGAGCAGGCCTATACCGGCGTGCTCGACACCATCCAGCGTCACCATCGCCAGCTGGTGGGGGAGGAGATCCCCCGCCTGGTGAATCGTCGTTTCGGCGACCTGGACGAGAGGCTGCGTTACCGGCTGCAGGAGGAGTTTCGCAACATCGTGCTCGAGTACACCGGGGAGGTGTTCCGCACCGTGAAAGAGACCCTGTTACGGGAGCCCGACGCCGTCAACAACGGCACTGCTTGCCGGGAGGATGGCTGACATGAGCGAAGGCCAGGTGCTGAGAATAGCCACCCGGGGCAGCGCTCTGGCGCTGGAGCAGGCCCGGCGGGTGAAGCAGGGATTGTGCCGCCCGGCCGAGATCCTGGTGGTGAAGACCTCGGGCGACATCCACAGGGACGTACCCCTGGGCCAGCAGCAGGGAGTGGGCTTCTTCACCAAGGAGATCGAAAGGGCCCTGCTGGAAGGACGGGCCGACCTGGCGGTGCACTCGCTCAAGGATCTGCCGGTGGACCTGGCCCCGGGCCTGGAGCTGGCGGCGGTGCTGGAACGTGACGAGACCGGCGACGTGCTGCTGGTGCACCCCGAGGTGCACCGGCACGACCTGCCCTTTCCGGTGGCGCCCGGGGCCCGGGTGGGGGCATCTTCCATGCGCCGCCAGGCGCTGCTGGCCGCCTGCCGTCCCGACCTGCAGCCGGTGGCCATCCGTGGCAACGTGCCCACCCGGCTGCGCAAGTGCCGCCAGCACGAGGTCGATTGCCTGGTGCTCTCGCGCGCCGGGCTGGTGCGCCTGGGTCTGGATCCGACACCCCTGCTGGCCTACGATCTCAACCCGGAGCAGTGGCCCGGTGCCGCCGGCCAGGGAGTGATCGCCGTGGAGTGCCGGGCCGGCGACGACGACGCCCGCCGGGCTGCTGCCGGCCTCGACCACGGACCAACCCGTTCGTGCGTGGCCACGGAGCGGGCGTTGCTGCGTGCCTACGGTGCCGGCTGCCACGCTCCCTTCGGTTGCTGGGCCTGGTCGCCCGGCAGGGGAAGTTTCCGGCTCCGGGTCGCGGCCCCCGGCCGCGATGGCCGGTTCCGCCTGGCCCGCTATGCCGGTGCCGACCTCGAATCGATGGCGGGCGAGGCCGAGGCCTGGCTCCGGGCCGGTTGCCCGGAAGGCGAGCACACACGCGCGTGCGAGGAAGAACAATGGCTGACGCAACCGGCCCGCTGGTGGTCCTGACCCGCGAACCGGGGGACAACGAGTCCCTAGCCCGGCAGCTGGAGGCCCTGGGGGTGGCCAGCCGGCAGGTTCCCTGCCTGGCCACCGAGCTGGTGCGCCCGCCGGCCTGGCCCCGGCCGCCCTTCTCGGCGCTGACCTTCTCCAGCCGCCGCGGGGTGCGCGGCGTGGTGGAGCAGCGGTTGTGGCCGCAATTGCAGCGCCTGGCTCCCCGGGCGCTGGTGGCCGCGGTGGGACCGGCCACCGCCCGGGCCCTGGAGGAGGCGGGCATCGCCGTCTCCCTGGTGGCCGCCAGCGGCGACGGCGCCGGGCTGGGCCGGCAGCTGGCCGAGCTGCTGCCGGCAGCCAGCCGGGTGCTGGCCGTGGGAGGCAACCTGCACGCCGGCGGCCTGGACAGGGTCCTGGGCGAAGCCGGTTACCGGCTGGAGCGGCTCCAGGTGTACAGGAATATCGAGCCGCCCATACCCCGGCTGGAACCGTTTGCCCTGGCCGGGGTGTTGGTGGCCTCGCCATCGGCCGCCGGCCGCCTGCTCGACAGAAATCCCTGGATGCGAGCGGCGACTTTCTTTACCATCGGTGCCACCACCCGGCGCGCACTGGAAGAGCGGGGGGTGGCAGACATCGTGACCATCGGTGCGGATTCCCGGCGCTGGGCCGTTCTCATGGCCCGGGTGCTTCTGGGCCGCGAGGTCTTGGAGGACACATGAGCGAAGGAGCGAAAACGGTGAAGTCGCAGGAACTCTACGAGCGTGCCTGCCAGCTCATGCCCGGGGGGGTGTCCAGCCCGGTGCGGGCTTTCCGTTCCGTCGGCGGCAAACCGATTTTCTTCGCCCGCGCCGCCGGCGCGAACTTCTGGGACGAGGACGGCAACCGGTACACGGACTACTGCCAGTCCTGGGGCCCGCTCATCCTCGGTCACGCCCATCCCCGGGTGGTGGAGGCGGTGAGCCGGGCGGCCGCCGAGGGATTGAGCTTCGGTGCCTGCAGCCGCCGCGAGATCGAGCTGGCCGAGCTGATCCTGGCCGCTTTCCCCGGCCAGGACATGGTGCGTTTCGTGTCCTCGGGAACCGAGGCGGTGATGACGGCCATCCGCCTGGCCCGGGGCGCCACCGGTCGAGAGCGGATCCTCAAGTTCGCCGGCGGCTACCACGGGCACGGCGATTCGTTGCTGGTCAAGGCCGGCTCCGGCCTGGTGACCTTCGGGGTCTCTTCCTCGGCCGGGGTACCGGCCGACCTGGCCGCCCACACCCTGGTGGCTCCCTTCGACGACGAGGCCGCCCTGGAAGAGATCTTTGCCGGCCAGGGATCGCAACTGGCCGCGGCCATCGTCGAGCCGCTGCCGGCCAACAACGGCCTGCTGGAGCAACGGCCCGAGTGGTTGCGCCGGTTGCGCCAGCTGTGCACCCGGCACGGGGCGCTGCTCATCTGCGACGAGGTGATCTCCGGCTTCCGCCTGCGCTACGGCGGCTATGCCGATTCCCGAGGCGTCGAGGCCGACCTGGTAACCCTGGGCAAGATCATCGGTGGCGGCATGCCGGTGGGCGCGGTGTGTGGGCGGCGCGAGTTGATGCAGCGCCTGGCTCCGGTAGGAGATGTCTACCAGGCCGGCACGCTTTCCGGAAACCCGGTGGCCATGGCCGCGGGTCGGGCCACCCTGGAGTTGCTGCGCGACGGTCGTGTCTACGACGAGCTGGAACGGCTGGGCCAGCTGCTCGACGACTCCCTGCAGGAGGCCGCCCGGAAGATCGACTGGTTGCACTGGCGCCGGGTAGGCTCCGTCTTCTGGTTGCACCTGGCCCCGGGTCCTCTGCCGCGCCGGGCCGACGCCATCCGCCCCGAGGCCGCCGAGCGTTATTCGGGCCTGCATGCCCGACTCCTCGACGAGGGTATCTACCTGGCACCCTCGGCTTACGAGGTGGCCTTCCTGGCGGCCGCCCACCAGCGGTCGGACATAGAGCGCCTGGCCGGAGCCGTTGCCGCCTGGGCCGACGAACAAGGGCGATGAAGCGCTTGCGGGGAGAACACCTGCTGTTCGGCCTGACCCTGGTGGCCCTGGCCGCCCTGGCCTCGTGGTGGGCGGTGTTCTTCCTGCGCTCGGTGGAAAGCGAGGAGAAGGCGGAAAAGAGCGGCTTGCTGCACGCGGTGGTGGTTACGGCGTTGATGCTCGGGCATGAACAGCAGGATCCTCCACTGGGTCCCCTGGCCGGTCCCGCGCCGCTCGAGGTGGTTCCGGCGCCGCCCCCGCAAGCGGAGGGGCTGGTGGCGAGAATAGTGCCCAACCATCCGCGGCTGGCCGTGCGGGCGCGGCCCCGGGCCGTGGCCGCCATCGAACAGCGGGTGGCCCGGCGGCGGGCCATGCTGGTGGGGGAGGGAGCCTTCATGCTGCTGCTGATCGTGGTGCTGAGCTTCATGCTCTACCGGCTGGTACAGCAGGAGCGGCGGCACCTGCGCCACGTGGAATCGTTCGTGGCGGCGGTCACCCACGAGATGAAAACCCCGCTGGCGGGGATCAAGTCGTTGCTGCAGACCATGGCCGCGGGCCGGGTTCCGGAGGAGAGGAAGCAGGAATTGTTGGCACTGGGTTTGAAGGAATCGGAACGACTGGAGCACACCATAGAGAACGTGCTGCTGGCGGGCAAGCTGCGCGGCGGACGGCTGGAGACCCGGCCGGAGCCGCTGGAGCTGGCACCTTTCCTGGATGCCTTCCTGCGCCACCGGCGCCGCTACCTGCTGCAGCAACCGGACAGCCTGCAGCTGGCCTGGAAGATGGCCGGCACCGGCACCCGGGTCGAGGCCGATGCCCAGGCCCTGCGCACCATACTCGAGAACCTGGTGGACAACGCCTTCAAGTACGGTGGCGAGCAACCGCGGGTGGAGATAATCGTGGCCGCGGAAGACGGGGAAGTGAGCATCACCGTGGCCGACAACGGCATCGGCTTCACACCCGGACAGGCACAGGCCATGTTCAGCCCCTTTCACCGGGCGGTGGATCCCCGGAGCCGGGAAGCGGTGAAACACGGCACCGGGCTGGGACTGTCGTTGTCGCTGCAACTGGCCCGGTTGATGAAGGGACGTCTTATTGCAGAAAGCGATGGACCGGGACGGGGCAGTCGGTTTACCCTGGTGTTGCCGGAGGCGGAGCGACAATCATGAGTCGGGTACTACTGGTGGAAGACGAACAGCTGGTGGGCACCATGATCCGCATGAACCTGGAAAGCGCGGGTCACCAGGTGGATTGGCTGCGCGACGGCCAGCAGGCGCTGGACCGGCTGCAGGCGGAAACCTTCGACCTGGTGCTGCTGGACATCGGCCTGCCCAGGGTAGACGGCCTGGAGGTGTTGCAGAGCATGCGCCGGCAAGGCCTGCTGGCCCCGGTGCTCATGCTCACCGCCCGCGACGACGTGGCCACCAAGGTACAAGCGCTCGAGCAGGGAGCCGACGACTACCTGCCCAAGCCCTTCGACGTGGCCGAGTTGATAGCCCGGGTGGGGGCCTTGATTCGCCGGGCCCAGGGGGAGCGGGCCCTGCCGGCCGAGGAGGTGATCCACCTGGGCGAGTACTGGGTCAACCTGGCCACCCGGGAGGCCCTCACCCGCCAGGGCCGGCTGGTGCTGGGCGAGAAGGAGACGGCACTGGCGGCCCTGCTGGTTCGCTCGGCCGGACGGGTGCTTTCCCGCTCCGATATCCTGGACGAGGTGTGGGGCATGGATGCCACGCCCACCGAGAGGACCGTGGACAACTTCATCGTCAAGCTGCGCAGGTTGTTCGAAGCGGAGCCGGAAGCGCCCCGGCACATCCTCACCGTGCGGGGGAGGGGCTATCGCTTCGAGACCTAGGCAAGGAGGATCACATGTTTCCCACCCACAGAGCCCGGCGCTTGCGCCGCAACGAATCCATTCGCGACCTGGTGCGGGAGACGCGCCTGCATGCCGAGGACCTGGTCTACCCGCTGTTCGTCCAGGAGACTTCCGGCGAACCCGAACCGATAAAGGCCATGCCCGGCCAGTCGCGCCACACCGTGGACTCGCTGCTGGCGGAATGCGAGCAGGCGGTGGAAGCGGGGGTGCGGGCGGTGTTGTTGTTCGGCATACCCGCGCAGAAGGACGACGTCGGCAGCCAGGCCTACGCCGAGACGGGGATAGTCCAGCGGGCGGTGCGGGCGCTGAAGGAACGGGGCTTCCCGCTGCTGATCTGCACCGACGTGTGCCTGTGCGAGTACACCTCCCACGGGCATTGCGGGATCATTCACGAGGGCGACGTCGACAACGATCCCACCCTGGAACTGCTGGCCCGCACGGCGCTGTCGCATGCCCAGGCCGGGGCAGACCTGGTGGCTCCTTCCGACATGATGGACGGTCGCATCAAGGCCGTACGGCGCATGCTCGACGAATCGGGCTTCCAGCGGGTGGCCGTCATGTCCTACGCCGCCAAGTACGCCAGCGCCTACTACGGGCCCTTCCGCGAGGCCGCCGACTCGGCCCCGCGCTTCGGCGACCGGCGCTCCTACCAGATGGACCCGGCCAATGCCCGGGAGGCGCTGCGCGAGGTCAGGGCCGACGTCGAGGAGGGTGCCGATATTGTCATGGTCAAGCCGGCCCTGGCCTACCTGGACATCATCCATGCCGTGCGCCGGGAAGTGGACGTTCCCCTGGCGGCCTACAACGTCAGTGGCGAGTACGCCATGGTGGAGTTCGCCGCCCGGGCGGGAGTCATCGACCGCGAGCGGGTGATCGCCGAGACCCTGCTGAGCATCAAGCGGGCCGGGGCGGAGATAATTCTCACCTACTGGGCCCGGGAGGTGGCCGGCTGGCTCAAAGAAAAATAGCCCTTGCGGGCTTATGTGAACCCCCGCCGCTGTATGTGAACCCCCGGAACGGATGCCGCCGCTGCTTTTCCGCCGGCACCCGCCGTCCCGGTACCGGCAGGAAAGTAAGCACCCTTGCCGTCATGTCAACCCCAACGTTGCCAAAAGCAACGTTGGGGTTTCAGGATGACCCGGTGCTGGGACGGTAATCTGGAACATGCTTCGCAAAACGCAAGAGTCACCAGCAGTGAAATCCCGGGCCGTTGCGCGTAGCGCCGTGGGTACTCACCAATTCAACCAGCAAGACCACAACCTCGCAGTTGCTTTTGCAACTGCGGCGTCAAGGATGTTGGTGTTATGAGAATCTGCCCCGCCACCGCCGGGCACCCCTTGTCACGGCACGGGGGAAAGAAATCGCGGCCGAGGCGGGAAATGCCGGTGGTGTCAGCAACTGCAGTCGCCGCACCCCGATGACCCGGAATCGTCCCAGAGCGGCTTGACCGGCTTGATGCTGAAGCCGTAACCGGGGTAGCCGGAGGGCAGGTCGATGGTGATGCCGCCGCTCTGCTCCAGCAGTCCTTTTTCCACCAGGAAGGTCACTCCTTCCATCTCGAACTTCTCGTCGGTGTCTTTTGGTTCGTCCAGAACCAATCCCAGCGAGGGCCCCCCTCACCCGAAGGCGAGGTACACTCGCAGGGGATCGTTGATGCCTCTTTCCTCGAGAAACTCGACTATTTTTTCCTTGGCCTTGTCGGTGACCTCGAGCATCTCAGCCTCCCTTCCACGCCTTTCCCCGACGCACTCTATATAGTCTATTGATATTTCCCCGCGGGTCAAGGCATGGGGCGGTTCTTTTTCATGAAATGAAGTATCGTTCGGCCAGGGCGACGCGCGTGGAGCGGCGATCGAGCAGGCGCTCGGTGAGTCCGTCGTGCTCGTCGCTCTCGCCGGCACATACCGGGTCATCTGGTCCCAGGGGCAGGCCCACCTGGAAGGTGAGCACCGGCTTCCAGCCGGGCGCCAGCAAACCCCCTTCGTCCAGGAGGCGGGCGATTTCCCGCCCGGCTATCTCCAGGGGGCCGCTCTTGATGATGGAGGTGTAACCCCGGGCCCGGGCCAACAGGCCCATGCGGGCCACCAGGCGGCCGACCAGGCGAAAGCCGTGCTCGTCCTGCGCCTCCGGGCCCAGGGTGATCACGCCCAGCAGCGGGTGGGTGTTGCGGAAGCGCAGGAAGTACTTGCCGAAGGAACGGGTCACCAGCCGCACCAGCTTGAGCAGCCGGCTGCAGTCGAGCGGCCGGCCGCGCCGGTCTACCAGGAGGCCGGCCTGGGGACGGTACAGGCCCTGCTGTTCGAGACGCCGGCGCAGGTGCCCGGGAACGGCGACGGCGGGCAGGGCGGCGGCATCATCGGGGATGTCGGCGCCACCCATGCGGGCCAGCTGCCGCCGCAGCGATTCCGCGTCCAGGCGCTTCAGCAGGTCATCGATTCCCGCGTGCATGGCCCGGCCCACCTGGGCGGGAAACTCGTCGTGCCAGGTGAATACCGGCATGGCCACCTGCACGCCCGCTCCGCCACAGGCCCGCAATGATTCACTCCACATTTGCTCGAGGACCGCCGGGGGCAGTTGTCCCGCCGGGTCGGCCACCCGCTGGGTGGAGCGGGCCTCCACCAGGCGATCGAAGTCACTGGGCACCAGGCCCCCGGGAAGTTCGTCGTCCCGGGCCAGGTCGTCGCCCTGCCAGGCTTCCAGCAGGGAAAGCAGTCGCAGGCCGCCCGCCTCCAGGGCCGGGCGGATCTCCGCGCCTGCCGGCAATTGCCGGGCCAGTGCCGCGGCCACGCCGTCCGGCCCGTCGGCTTCGCGTGGCTCGAGCCTCCAGCCCCGGGCCCGGGCGGCCAGGCAGGCCACCTCCAGCCAGATGCCCGGGTCGATCCACTCGGCCCGCGCGGCCGGATCCAGCCCGGCCAGGGCGGCGATGTCCGAGAGGATGGACTGGTAGCGCGGCGGCGCCAGCACCGCCAGGCCGCAGCCGGCGACGGGGCGCCCGGCCAGCCGCGACATGAGCGCTGGCGGCAGTTCCACGGTGCGCACCGGCTGCCAGTTGGTACCCGAGGGCGACCACAGGCCGTCATAGGCACAGCGCAGCAGCAGCGGCCGGGCCCGGTCCAGGTCGGGGCAGGGACGGCAGGCCGGGGGACGTTGCCGGTCTGCCAGCAGCAGTTGCTCGGCCGTGGGAAAGGGCTGCAGCCGGCGCCGGCAGCGCCCGTCGGGCTGGACCAGCCAGTGATCGCCGCCGTTGGTGCCCGAGAGCCGGGAGGCGTCTATCTCCACCACCTGCTTTTCCGCCGCCGCGCGCCGGCGGGCCCGCTGCAGTTGCTCCTGCGCCCGGGACCGGGCCCGGCGGAAGAACGATTCCTGGGCGCGCGGCTGGCAGCCGGTCAGCTCGCCGAGGGTGCCGTTGCGGTCGTAGCTTTTGAGCAGTTCCTGACCGTTCACGGCACCTGTCTAGCAGGCCACGGCGCCCCTGGCAACCGTCTCAGGGCCGGGTGGCGTATTCCTCCAGGGT
>QMME01000015.1 GCA_003647095.1 Deltaproteobacteria bacterium | reverse complement strand
TGGCCGGGCTGCTGGGTGGCAGCCTGGCTTCCCCGGGAGCCATCCTGGCCGTGGACGTCGAGCAGCGGGCGGTCACCGGGGCCCTGGCCGACGGTGTCAACGGGTTCATCAAGATGGGCATTCTCATCCTCTTCATCGTCACCGCCGGGCACATCATGGCCGTGGGGGGTGCCCTGGGGGCCATCAAGAAGGGACTGCTGCGGCTCATCGGTTCCTCGGTGCGCCGCGCCGAGGTGGCCATCTTCTCGGCGGTGGCCTCCCTTAACGTCTTCATCACCGTCAACACCGCCGCCGAGATCGCCGCCGCTCCCTTCGTCTCGGACATCGGCAAGACCTTCCGCCTGCATCCCTACCGGCGGGCCAATTTCCTCGACGCCGTGAGTTCGGCCTTCGGGTACATCTTCCCCTGGTCTGGAGGGGTACTCATCGGGGTGGCCACCCTGCGCTCGTTGACGGCGCATTACCAGTTCATCACCGTGCCCGGTCCCACCACGGTGTGGCCCTACGTGTTTCACGGCTGGCTGCTGGCGGCGGTGATGTTGCTGGCGGCGCTGAGCGGCTTCGGGCGCCGCTTCGTCGGCAGCCGGGGAGAGCCGGTACGGCATCTGCCCGGGGCTTGAAGGACACCAGAATCTCCTACCCGATCTTGCCAGTCGCCCGGTAAGTTTGCTAGGCTCGCACTGGCGTGTCTTGAATGGAGTCGACATGGTGCCCGGGCCAGGGTAGCCCGGAGGTGGAGCGCGAGCGCTTGAAGAAACCCATTCCATTCGGCAAGTACCTGTTGCTGGAGCGGATCAACGTCGGGGGCATGGCCGAGGTGTTCCTGGCCCGCTCCCGGGGAGTGCACGGCTTCAAGCGGCTGCTGGCCATCAAGAAGATCCTGCCCACCATGGCGGAGGACAAGGAGTTCATCGCCATGTTCATCGACGAGGCCCGCATCGCCGCCGAGTTGACCCACGCCAGCATCGTGCAGATCTACGAACTGGGCAAGTTCCGGGACGACTACTACATCGCCATGGAGTTCGTGCACGGCAAGGACCTGCGCTACATCCAGGAGCGCATGATGCGCGAGCGCCAGCCCATGCCGCTGAACCTGGCGGTGTTCATCGTCTGGCGCATCTGCGAGGCCCTGGACTATGCCCACAGCAAGCGTGATCCTTCCGGCAAGCACCTGGGCATCATTCACCGTGACGTCAGCCCGCAGAACGTCATCATCTCCTACGAGGGCGAGATCAAGATATGCGACTTCGGCATCGCCAAGGCCGCCAACCGTTCGCAGAAGACCCAGGCCGGGGTGCTCAAGGGAAAGTTCGGCTACATGAGCCCGGAACAGGTGCGCGGCCTGCCGCTGGACGGACGTTCCGACATCTTCACCGTGGGTACGCTGTTGTACGAGATGGTCACCCTGCAGCGCTTGTTCCTCGGGGAGAGCGATTTCTCCACCCTGGAAAAAGTGCGCAACGCCGACGTGGTGCCTCCTTCCACCTACAACCACGATGTTCCCGAGGAGCTGGAAGGGATAATCCTGCGGGCCCTGGCCAAGGAGGTGGAAGACCGTTTCCAGAACGCGGCGGAGTTCGCCGATGCCCTGCAGCAGTTCCTCATGGCCAAGGGCATGACCTCGGCGCGCGACCTGGGCGGCTTCGTCAAGGACGCCTTCCGCTCCGAGTTCGACGCCGAGATGAAGCGCATCGAGTTCTACCAGAACCTGCCCGATGCCATCGTGGCCCAGGCGGAACGGGAGGAGCGCCAGGCCCGGGAGGTCCAGGGAGCGCCTCCCGAGGAAGCGGACGAGAACGAAAAGACGCTCATCTTCACCTCGCACGAGGAAGCGGCGGTGGATGCCGGGAAAGGTGAGGCGGCGGAGGCCCGGGTGGATCTGGCCGAGGCCCGGACCATGATCTTCGGCGACGGGAAGGAGCCGGCCGGGGAACTGGCCGATGCCCACACCATGATCTTTTCCGAGTCGGTCGCCGACGTGCACGAGGCGCCCACCCGGGGCCTGCAACGCCCGGAACCGGCCCCGCCGCGGCGGCAGCCTCCTGCCGGGGATAGCGGGTCCGCCGGCCGCTGGCTGGTGGTGCTGGCGGTCGCCTGCGCCTTGTTGCTGGGCTGGTCGTCCTTCGTCACCGTGCGCCTCTACTCGCAGGCCCGGCAGCCGCGGCTGGCCGCCCTGGAGCTGGTAAGCGAACCGGCCGTGGGCCTGAGCGTCAAGCTGGACGGCAAGCCGGTGGCCAGCTTGACGCCCTTCGTGGCCACCCACCTGGAGCCCGGCGAGCACCTGCTGCAGGTGGACAAGAGGGGATACCAATCCCTGGTGCGCAAGGTGAAACTGCGCCCGGGAACGCGCCTGGTGCTGGACGTCATGCTGCGCCGGCTGGCCGTCCCGCCCGGGCGCCCGCCGGCATCGCTACCGGTCCCGAAGGTTGCTGGCGGCGGATCCGCTCCGGGAGCCAAGGTGGGGGCAGCGCCGGCGCCGGGCAAGGCCACTCCCGGCGAGACGCCTCGTCAAAAGGCGCCGGGCGCGGGGACAAGTGCCCCGGCCCCGGCCCCGGCGGCCGCCACCGCCGCGCCGCCGCCGGCCCGGCTGGTGCTGGAGAGCACTCCGGCCGGGGCGGCGGTGTATGCCGGTAACCGGCGGCTGGGAGTCACCCCCCTGGAGCTGGAAAGATCTTCCGGGCGCAAGCTGGTGCTGGTGTTCCGCAAGAAAGGATACCGGGAGGCAAGGCGGTCGATAGTGCCGGTGGCCGGACGCGACAACCCGGTGCGGGTGACGCTGGAGCGGCGCCAGCGCCAGCCCGTGGTTTCCGCGGCCGGGGCCGGCAACCGCCCGGATACGGAGCGGGGTGGCTTTGGCTTCCTGGTGGCCAACACCAGGCCCTGGTCCAAGGTGTACATCGACGGTCACTACACCGGCCGCGACACTCCCATTCCCCCGGACAAGAAGCTCAAGCTCAAGGCCGGCAAGCACAAGATAATCTTCGAGACTTCCGCCGGCAAGCGCTACGTGTTCGAGGTCGTTATAGAGGCCGACAAGACCACCAAGTTGATCAAGAAGCTGGAGGGATAATGGTACTCGACCAACACGGAACGGGCGACGAGGAGAAGAAGCCCAAGGATATCGTCTTCGATGAATTCGACTGCCCCTTGTGCAACGCCAACAATCCCTACGGCGATGGCTTCAAGGTGGGGGAGGAAATCCGTTGTTACTACTGCGGCGCCGAGTTCAAGGTCCAGGTCAACGACAGCGGCAAGCTCAAGTTGCGGGAGCTGTAGACCCGTTACCGTCCGCGTCCCGGCTGCCGGTAATCACCCGCGGCCGCCCCAGCAGGTATCCCTGCAGGTAGGAGCAGCCGTTGTAGACGGCCACCTGCCGGTGCCGGTCGTTCTCGATGCCCGTGGCGATGACCTTGACGCCCTCCCCGGCGGCCGTGTCCAGGAAGTGGCGCACCAGCCGTCCCGCCCGTTGCGAGCCTTGTCCCTGGCGCAGGAACTCGATGTTGGTCTTGACGAACTGCGGCTGCAACCGCACCAGCGAGTTCAGGCCCAGGTAGCCCTGGCACAGGTCGTCGAGCAGGATGCGGAAGCCGAGCTCCCGCAGTCTTCCCAGTACCCGGCGCAGGCGGTTCTGATCGCGGATGTTGCGGGAATTGTTTATCTCGAAGACCACGCGCCCGGCCCGGCGCGACAGGGGAGCGGCGGGATCGCATAGCTGCGGATCGTGCAGCTCCATGGGGTGCAGGTTGACGAACAGCAACTGGTCGCCGTCCGTCCGCTCGACCATGTCGGCCACCTGCTGGCGCAGCTGGCGCCCCAGGTTGGTGAGCTTGCCCACCTGCGCGGCGGTGTGCAGCAGCTCCGCCGGGCCGGGAAAGAGGGGATCGCCGGGGCGGCACAGCACCTCCTGGCCGAATACCCGCTCCGTCTTGACCTCGACGATGGGTTGACAGGCGAACCCGAAGGGGGCCCGGCCGGAGGCCAGCAGCTGCTCCAGGGCCTCCACCCGTTGCAGGTCGACGATGCTGCTCCAACCCTCGGCGGGACGTTCCGGGGTGAGGTTGGGGCTGTAGGCGACGATGCGGTTGCGGCCGGTGGACTTGGCGGCGTAGAGGGCCACGTCGGCGCTGTTTACCAGGGTGTTCTTGTCGCCGGCGTCGCCGGGAAACTCGGCCAGGCCCACCGAGAGGGTGACCGGCAGGGCCGGGGAAATCTCGAAGTCGCTGTTCTCCACCACCTGGCGCAGGCGCTCGGCGGTGACCGAGGCCCCCACCTTGTCGGTCTCGGGCAACAGCAGCACGAACTCGTCGCCGCCGTAGCGGGCGGCCAGGTCGTGTTCGCGCAGGCGAAAGCCCAGGTCGCTGTCGCGGGAGCGACCGGCCAGGATGGCGGCGATCATGGTAAGCACGCGATCGCCGGCCTGGTGACCGCACTCGTCGTTGACCTGCTTGAAGTTGTCGACGTCGATGAACAGCAGGCTGGCCGGGTGCTGGTAGCGGCGGCAGCGAGCCAGTTCGTGTTCGAGCTGCTGCTGAAAGTAGCTGTGGTTGAACAGGCCGGTCAGCGAGTCGCGGGTGGCCTGGGCCTCGAGCCTGGCGATGGTTTCCGACTGGGTGGCCACCTGGCGGCGCAGGGTGATGTGCTCCACCAGGCGGTTGAGCCGGTCGCGGATCTGGTGCACGCGAATGGGCTTGATCAGGTAGTCGGCCACCCGCACGCGCATGGCCTCGATGGCCGACTCCAGGGTGGCGAAGCCGGTGAGGATGGCCACCTCGCAGTCGAGGCCCCGGGCATCGATGTACTGGGCGATGTCCAGGCCGTTGCCGTCGGGCAGGTTGAGATCGACCACGGCCAGGTCGGGGCTCGACCGGCCCAGCTGTTCCATGGCCTCGGCGTAGGTGGCCACGGCGTTGACGGTAAAGCCGTCGCGCACCAGCAGGCCCTCGACCAGGTTGCGAACCAGTTCGTCGTCGTCCACCAGCAGTATGCTCAGCCCCTGGCCGAAGCCGGCGCCGGGAGCTTCCGCTTTGCCGTCAGCTTCCTTCATGGCGTTCTCCCTGATCATGGCCACCGGTGACGGGAGCCGGCCGCCGGGAGGCGTCCGCCTTCACCAGTGACAGGAACTCCCGGCGCTGCTCCGGCGCCAGCAGCAGCGAGCGGGTTTTCCCCCCCCGGCGGTAGAAGACGCGCAGGCGATGAAAGGACCAGGCCGGCGCCCCGATGGGCAGGCGGGAGGGCTCCACGGCGGTGATGTCTTGGCGGGGTACGCGCAGGTGCAGCAGGCCGGCCCGCACGTGCAGCAGCCGGGTGTCGATCTCGTAGCGTACCGGCCAGCTGATGGCCAGGTAGCCCAGGCCGACCAGCAACGCCCCCAGGCCCAGGAGCCGGTCGCCGCCGCTGCCGGCCAACAGGCCGAACAGGCCGCAGGACAGGCACAGCAACATCACCAGCACGAATCCCGCCACCGGCAGCAGGTCGCGCCGGGAGAAGAACACCCGGCGTATCTTGTCGTGCCCGGCGAACCACTCCACCGCTCCCTCGAAGGCCTCCTCGGCCCGGCGCGGCAGGTAGCCGAGCCGGTCGTGGGCCCGGCGGTGCAGCACGCGGCGGCGCTCGGCCAGCACGCGCAGCGATTGCGGGGTGAAACGCGGCGAGGCGCCGGTCAAGCGGTAGAAAGGCGGTGCCAGCAACGCCGCCGCCCGGGCCAGGGGAAGGGGCAGCACCACCCGCGGCGCGGCCGTTCCGGTGCAGCGGGCAAGTATTCCGGCCATGGCCCTGATGCTCAGGTACTGACCGCCCAGCAGGTAGCCCTGGCCGGACTGCCCGCGCTCGGCGGCCAGGAGCAGGCCGGCGGCCACGTCGCGCACGTCGACGAAATCAAAGCCGCCGTCCACCAGGCAGGGCAGCCGGTGGTGGGCGAAGTCGATGATGGTCCGGCCCAGCAGGGAGGGTCGCCAGTCGCCGGGACCCACCACCGCCGTGGGGTAGACCACCACCACCTCCAGGTCCTCGCCGGCCGCCTGGAAGACCTCCCGGGTGGCCAGGTGCTTGGAGCGCGAGTAGGCCGACCAGGGATCGTCGGGATTCACGGCCACCTGCTCGTCCAGCGGGTTGGGCCCGCCGGGCTGCAGCAGGGTCTCGACGGAACTGGTGTAGACCAGCCGCCGTACTCCCGCCTGCCGGCAGGCGCTGATGACGTTGCGGGTGCCGCGCAGGTTGACCTCCTGCAGGTGCCGGGAGTCGCTTTCCATGATGGAGATCAGTCCCGCCAGGTGGAAGACCACCTCGGCGCCCGAGAAGGCCCGGACCAGGGATTCCCGGTCCAGGATGTCGCCGCTGACGATCTCGGCCGCCAGCCCTTCCAGGGGAAGACGGTGGCGATGTACCAGGGCACGCACCTGGTGGCCCCGGGCCAGCAGGTGCCTGACCAGGTTGTTGCCGATGTGTCCACTGGCTCCGGTTACTGCCGTGAGCACGGTAATCTCTCCTTGCCGGCCCGCCTACTGCTCGCCGCGTTGCTGCTGGCGCCGTTCGTCACGGTCGCGAATGGTGGCCCGCTTGTCCGCCTTGCGCTTGCCCCGGGCCAGCCCGATTTCCACCTTGGCCAGGTTCTTGTCATTGAAGTATATCTTCAAGGGGATGGCCGTGTAACCCCTTTGTTCCAACATCGCCCTCAGCTTGTTGATCTGCCGCCGCTGCAGCAGCAGCTTGCGCCGGCGCCGCGGCTCGTGGTTGAAGTACGAGGCCTGCGGCCACTGGCCGATGTGCACGTTCACCAGCCAGGCCTCGCCCTCTTCCACGGCCACGTAGCCGTCCAGCAACTCCGCGCGGCCGTCCCGCAGCGATTTCACCTCGGTACCCTTGAGAACCAGCCCCGCCTCGAGGCGTTCTTCGATGAAGTAGTCACGCGCGGCCTTGCGGTTCCTGCAGACGACCCGGCCGGCGGATGTTTTGCCTTCAGGCGCCATGTCGTGCCGGCTTCACCCTGCAGTTGCACGAGCAACTGCGGGGTTGGAGTTTTGCAGGTTGAATTGGCGAACCCTGACAGCGCTTCGCGTAACACCCCGGGAGTTCTCTTTTTGTGGTTTTTGCAGTTTGCGAAGCATGTTCCAGGTTTCCGTACCGGTACCGGGTCATCCTTAAACCCCAACGTTGCTTTTGGCAACGTTGGGGTTCATTCCTCTTCCTGTTGCCGGTCCTCCTCCTGCCGCAGCTGCTGCTGGGCCTTCTTGTGGTCCTGGCGCACCTTCTGGTAGTTGGGGCGCGTCCGGGGTGGTACCGGGGGGCAGCCGGCGGACAGTGCCAGCAGGGCCGCCGCCAGGAAACTGGCTAGCCAGCTCGTCATTGGCAACCTCCTTGGCCGCTGGCCTGGGAATCGGCGTAGGCCTTGACCGCGGCGAATTGTCCTTCTCCATCCAGGCCGGCTTCCTCCAGCACCTTGTGGGCCTTGCCGCTGCCCAGGTAGTGGCCGTGCTTGAAGGCATGCAGGCTGCAACGGCGCCCGGCCTCGGAGGTGACCCAACGATACATGGTGGGCAGGGTGAAGCCGGTTATGGCCATGGCCTGGCGCGCCAGCTCCTCGGGGAATATGGCCCGGCGTTGCTCGGCCGGCAGCATGTCGAACAGCTCGGCGCTGGAGACGTATAAGATGTTCAGGTTGTAGCCGGCCTCGTCCAGGCGCGGCAGCACCTCGCCCACGAAGGTGTTGGTCACCCCGCTGCCCTGCAGGATCACCGTGCCGTGGCTGGGCTTCTTGCCCGAGGCCCGGCGCAGGGCGTAGAGGCCGGTGCGGGCTTCCTGGGGCGGGGCCAGTCCCAGCTTCTCGCGGTCGAACACCGTCTCGGCGGGACGGGTGACGAAGGGGGCCAGGATGGCCGGGCGTTTCTGCAGGGCGGTCACCAGGCAGGGCCAGATCTCGTTGGGGTCCCAGGGGGTGAGGGTGATCATGGTGCCCGGTGCGAAGTTCTCCTGCAGCAGCTGCAGGCACTGGGGGTCGGCGTGGGTGGGGCCGTCCTCGCCGGTCTTCAGGCCGGCATGGGCGCAGACCATGATGTAGGTGCTGTAGGGGATCCCGAAGGCGTGCCGGCGGGCCTGCTGGCCGATGGCATGCAGGCGCACGGCCACGTGTTGCAGGGCGGCGATGAAGGCGCCGTAGGAGGAACCCACGCCGATGTGCCGGCCCGGCGTGGACAGGCCGGCCAGCATGGCGCCCATGGCGTCCTCGCAGATGCCTCCCAGGGACACCAGGCGGGCGCCGGGATTGTCGCCGGCGTGGTAGAAACCGCCGGGAAATCCCGCGGCCACCTTGTTGATGCTGGTGGAGCCGAGCAGGTCGGCGGCCGCGGCCATGAAGGCGCCGCCGCTGAGCCGGTTGAGATGGTCCAGCGCCTGCCCCAGGGTGCCGCGCAGGGTGGTCTTCTCGCCGGGGCCGGTGACCACCTCCGGCGGCGGCCGTTCGGCGTCTACCTGCTGGGTGTCGTAGACGAGTTCCAGCCGCGGGGCGTCCTCGCGGGGCCGGCGCCGGCGCTGCTGCAGGCGCGCGCTGGCGTCGCGCAGGCCCCGGGCCAGGCGCTCGACCAGTTCCCGGTGCGATTCCAGCTGCCGGCGGATGACCTGCAGCAGATCCCAGTAGTAGGACTCCAGGTTCTCGTCGGTCATCTCCACGCAGAACTTGGGTACCTCGCAGGAGAAATCCATCTCGAAGTCGCGCAGCGACTGGTAGAACTCCTCCGAGCACAGGGGATGGCCGGCGCCGTGGGAGGCGCGGCCCTCGATGCCGTAGCGCCAGCCCTTGACGGTGCGGTAGACGATGGCCGTAGGCTGGCCGTTGCGTTTTTCCAGGGCCCGGCGCTGGGCCGCCAGCACCTGGGCGTAGTCGAAACCCTCGGCCACCTCGATGACGTTGAAATCGTGCAGGCGGGCCAGCTCCAGCGGGTTCCACTGCACGTAGTCGCCGGGCCGATCGCCGTCGCGACAGACGCGGTTGGAGTCTATCGAGGCCTGGTTCCAGTCGATGTGCAGCACGATGTTGTCCAGCCCGGCGGTGGCGGCGGCCGCCATGGCCTCCTGGACCCTGCCGGGAGTGAGGCCTCCCTCGCCCTCGATGACGTGCACCAGGGGAGGATCCTGCGGGTAGAGATCCCGGGCGGCCAGCGCCAGGCCGAAGGAAGCCGGCACCCCCACGCCGCTGGCGCCGGTGGACAGCTTGACGTGCGGTGTCGCCGGCGTGGGATGACCGTCGAGGGGCTTGACCCGGAAGCGGCGGAACAAGGGCGTGCCCTGGGTGGGGTTGCGGCGGAAGCCCAGCAGGTCTTCCAGGCGCAGCTGGTGCTTTTCCTCGGGCAGCAGTTCGCCGGCGGCGATGCGGGCCACCTCGTTGCGCAGGGCCCACAGGGCGTACAGGCCCAGGGCCTTGTGCCCGGCGGCGTAGCTGATGATATCGGCGTCGGGAGCGTGGGGATCGTTCAAGTGGTAGTCCATGGTGCGGTAGAGCAACGACTCCACGATGCGACTGGAGGATATGCTGCCGCCGGGATGGCCGGAAAGCGGCACGCAGTTGTACATGATGCTCACCAGGGCGCGGAACAGGGAATTGAGTTTCTCCAGCGCGGCTATGAATTCGCCGTCGCCGGGGGCGGCTGCCGCAGCAGCGACCTGTTCTGCTTCCAGAAAGTACCCCCGGCGAGGACCCAGCACCAACCTATCCTGCGACATGTCAGCTCCTTTCCCGCTTATGGTTTCCTGGCGCAATGACTGCTGAAAAGAGAGTATTTGTCAAGCCCCGCCCGGGCTCAGGACTGCGAGCCTCCGGGTTCCATGGGGTCGCTGCGCCGGCGAACCCGCCGCGAGGGCGGCAAGGGGCGCAGGGAGCGGGCCTTGCGAGCCGGATCCAGCTTGTCGGCGGCCCGCTGGGTGGACCGGGCCTTGCCCTGCCAGCCCACGCGCCGGTAGAAACGGGCCAGCTCGCTGAGATGGTAGGCATTGTTGGGGTAGAGCTTGCAGATGGCCGCCAGGTGCTTTTCCGCCTGTTCCAGGCGGCCGGACTGCTCGTAGAGCACCGCCAGGGTGCGCCGTGCTCCCACGTGGGAGGGACGTTGACCCACCACCAGCTCGAGCTGCTCCAGCCCCCGCTGCTGGGCACCCTCCTCGATGTAGAGCAGGGCCAGCCGGTAGCGGGCATCCACCATGCTGGGCCGCAGCTGCAACGCCCGCGTCAGCTCGGCGATGGCCGGGCGGCGCCGGCCCTCTTCCTGCAGGAAGACCCCGTACAGGTAGTGGGCGCGGGGAATGTCGTCGCCCAGTTCCACCGCCCGCTTGAGCGCCGAGCCGATGAGCTTCCGGTCGTTGTCGGTCATCAGGTGGGCCACGGCGATTTCCAGGTAGGGCAGGGCCCAGTTGGGAGCCAGGGAGCGGGCCCGCTGGTAGCGCAGCAGCGCCGCCTGGTAGTCGCCCTGGCGGGACAGCTCCACGCCTTGCTTGAACCAGGCCAGGGCTCCCGGGGCCCCGGCCCGACCGGGGCCCGGCAGCACCAGCAGCAACGATGTCATCACCAGCCTGGCCAGCGCCGCTTTCATGGTAACCAGGACTAGCAGAAACCGGCGGGCCGGACAAGAGAAGCCTTGACACTCTCCGCCCGGCAGTGGTAGCAACCAGTTGGAGAATAAAGCGGAAACTGCTTCCGGCCGGCCGGCCGGAGGGGAGTCGAAGGGTGAGGAAGGTCTTCACGTTGCTGTTGCTCGGCGCAGTGGCCGCGAGCGGTTGCGACAACCCCTGCTCCGAGCACATCGAGGCCCTGCGCGCGCGGGTGGAACGCTTCTACTTCGACAGCGATCCCCTGGAGTTCGGCGAGCAACGCTGCAACATCAACCCCGCTTCCCCGGACTACGACCACATCTGCGACGAGGCCCTGCGGGCGCTGTCGGTACGCTGGCCCTTCTACGACTGCACCTCCTGCGACGCCCTGGAACTGGATCTCTGCGGCTGCTACGACGACACCGTCTGGGTCACCGACGACGAGGGCCGGCCCATCTACCCGGCGGTGGTCTACTGCCTGGCCACGGTCTACCGCCTGCGCTCCTTGTGCCGTTGCGATCCCTCCTACGAGCAGTCGCCCGAGTACGATCCCGCCCGGGGCTGCGTGGACGCCGACGGCGAGCGGGTATGCGCCCAGCCGCTGGCGGCACAGGTGAAGGAGCCCACCCTGCAGCAGACCGACGTTTGCGATTCCCTGCTGGCCACCTTCGCCTGCGGCAACTACGATGCCGACGGCGACGGCATTCCCGATGCCTACGACGGCGGGCAGGATCGTTCCGCGGAGAAATCGCCCGAAGACGTCGAGTGCCTGGACGGCCCGCCCTGCGCTCCCAACCTCGATTGCGGCAACCAGCGTTCCTCCTGGCAGATGTGGTTCGAGCAGCGGCCCGATCTCTACGAAGGCGGGCGCATGTTCATGGATGCCGACGGCTCTCCCGATGATCGCGACGCCGACGGCGTCTCCGACAGCTGCGACAACTGTCCCGCCAACGCCAATGGTTTCGACTGCCGGGCCACCGTGCAGGGCGAACAGGTGAACCGGGAACGCTGCAACGCCAACGGCGACGACGGCGGCATCACCCGGGTGTGCTGGTACCAGGGTGCCGGCAATCCCGGCTGGGTGTTCACCGACCAGGCCACCTGCGCCAACGGCACCGCGGCCTTCTCCGAGCTGGATTTCGGAGACCAGCGCGACAGCGACGGCGACGGCGTGGGAGACGCCTGCGACGGCGACCTGGACGGCGACGGCGTGGACAACGCCACCGACAACTGTCCCCTGGTCAACAATCCCGACCAGCTCAACAGCGATGCCGGCTCCCCGGTGGGTGCCGATCCTTACGGTGACGCCTGCGATCCCGACGACGACGGCGATGGCGTCTGCGATCCGGGCCAGCAGGGCGACGCCGCCAATCCCTGCCAGGGCTCCGACAACTGTCCCCTGAGCTACAATCCCAGCCAGGCCGACGCGGACGGTGACGGTATCGGGAACGCCTGCGACCGGGATTGATTACCACAACGTTGCCGGAAGCAACGTTGTGGTAGATTGATGAGCCGGTTCCGATGAAGTGAGGCAGAACATGCTTCGCAAACTGCAAGAACCGAAAAAAGTGACTTACTTGGCCGTTGCGCGGGGCATGGCTCGCGCCCGCCGATTCAACCTGCTGAACTGCAACCCCGCAGTTGCTTGTGCAACTGCGGGGATTACCCTCCTTGGAATTCCTGGATGACAAGACGGCGGCCCACCTGGGCTGGGAGGAACTGCTCGGGCGGCTGTCGCAACTGGTCCTGACTCCGCTGGGAGCGGCCGCCTGCCGGCGCCTGCGGCCGCTGGACGATCTCGGGCGGCTGCGCCGCCGCCAGGAACGCCTGGAACAGCTCTGCCGCCTGCTGGACCAGGGCGAGGACCCGCCGCTGGAGCCGGTGGAGGACGTCAGGGGCGAGCTGGAACGGGCGGCCAAGCACGGGGTCCTGGACGGCGAGGCGGTACGGCGGGTGGCCCGGGCCCTGGTGGTGACCTCGCGCCTGCGCGGCTACCTGTTGCGCCAGGGACATCGTGCCGGGGGAGCCTTGACCGACCTGGCCCGGGGCACCCACGACCTGCTCTCCCTGGGCCGCGACCTGCTGCAGGCCTTCTCTGAAAGCGGCGAGCTGCGCGACAGTGCCAGCGCCGAGCTGGGTCCCCTGCGGCGCACGGCCCGGGCCGTGGCCGAGGGCCTGCGCCTGCGCCTGGAAGGCATGATGCGCAAGCCCTCGCTGGCAGCCTGCCTGAGCGACACCTACATCACCGAGCGCAACGAACGCTACGTGCTGCCGGTGCGGGCCGACGCCCCGTACCCGGTGGCGGGCATCGTCCACGATACCTCGCAGACGGGAGCCACCCTCTTCGTGGAACCGGCCGAGCTGGTGGACGAGGGCAACCGCCTGAAGCTGGCCCGGGCCGCGGTGGCCGAGCACGAGCAGCAGATCCTGGCCGGCTTCAGCCGGGAGATCGCCGAACAGGCGCAACCCCTGCGCGATAACCTGGCCTGCCTGGAAAAGTTCGACCTGCTGCTGGCCGCGGCCCGGCTGCGCCGGCAGCTGTCCGGGCAGCTGCCGCAACTGGGAGGACGGGGATTTTGCCTCCTGGACGCCCGCCACCCGCTGATGGTTGCCGCCGGCAGCCGGGTGGTGGCCAGCGATCTGCGCCTGGAGGAGCCCCGGCGCTGCCTGGTGATCAGCGGACCCAATGCCGGGGGCAAGACGGTGGCCCTGAAGACCATCGGCCTGCACCTGCTCATGGCCCGGGCCGGGCTGGCGCCGCCGCTGCAGTCGGGATCGCGGGTGGGGGAATTCCGGCGGCTGTTCGCGGTGGTGGGCGACGAGCAGGACATCGGGCGGGGGCTGTCCACCTTCTCGGCCCAGCTGGAGCGGATCAACGCCATCGTGGACGCGGCCGGGGAGGGCGTGCTCGTGCTCATCGACGAGATCGCCGCCGACACCGAGCCCGGGCAGGGGGCGGCCCTGGCCGAGGCCCTGCTGCGCCGGCTGATCGAGACCGGGGCCCGGGTGGTGGTTACCACGCACTTCGAGCAGCTGAAGCAGCTGGCCTACGACGACGAGCGCTTCGCCAACGCCTCGGTGGGCTTCGATACCGAGGCCCTGCAACCCACCTACCAGCTGCACCCCGACATTCCCGGGCGCAGCCTGACCTTCCAGATTGCCGCCCGCCTGGGAGTGGACGGGGACACCCTCGAGCGGGCCCGGCAGTGCCTGCAGAAGGACGAGCGCCGTGCCGAGCGCATGCTGGAGAGCCTGGAGCAGGAACGCCGGGCCCTGCAGCAGACGCGCCGGCAACTCGAGCGGCAACTCGGGCAGTTGCAGGCCGAGGCCGAGCAGCATCGGCTCCAGGCCGACGAGTTCGCCCGGCAGCGCCGGCAGCTGCTGGATCGGGGCCGGGTCCAGCTGCTCGAAGAGATCTCCTCGGCACGGCGCCAGGTGGCCGCCCTCATCGAGAGCCTGCGCGGCGGGGCCGACATGAAGACGGCGGTGGACGCCAGCCGGCAGCTCAAGCAGTTGCAGCAACGCCTGCAGCAGGCTCCCGCCGAGGAAGCCCCGCCCCCCGCCCCGGCCGGGGAGATCAAGCCCGGAGACCTGGTGCGCCTGGTCAAGCTGGGCGGGGAGGGGACGGTGCTGGGAATGGACGAGCGGGCCGGCATGGTCAGCGTGAGCCTGGGGGTCATGCGTACCCGGGTGCCGCTGGAGCAGGTGGAGCGGCTGCCGCCCCGCCGCCGGCGCCGGCCCGCCGCCGGCCCGGAAAGGGGCGCCGCGGAGGCGGCGGGTGAGCGGGCCGGGGTGGAGCCGGTGCGCAGCCCCGACAACACCATCGACCTGCGGGGACGGCGGGCGGACGAGGCGGTGGCCCTGCTGGACAAGTTCCTGGACGAGCTGTTCGCCGCCGGCCGGCCGGCGGCCTTCGTGGTGCATGGTCACGGAACCGGGGCGCTGCGGGCGGCGGTACGGGAGTACCTGGCGGCATCACCCTACCCGCGGCATTTCCGGGCCGGGTTGCCGGAGGAAGGCGGTGACGGGGTCACCGTGGTGGTGTTGAAGTAAGGGCTGGTACCTGCCTATTCAGCCTTGACGATGCACTCCGGCACCGGGCACTCTTCCTGGCACTGCGGGCCGCCTTCGTCGACGCACTCGGTGCAGATATTGGCGTCGATGACGTAGATGGTTTCACCCGAATCGTCGGTCTGCTCGGTAATGGACTCTCGCGGGCACACGGCAACGCAGGCTCCACACTTGAGGCACTCGTCGACGATGATCTTCATGGCCATGGTTTCTCTCTCCTTTTCTGGCGAAATTGCCGTCCAAACCCCGCCGCCTGCTCCGGCAGGCGGCCGACCACGGGCGTTTCATACGGTCGGCGGGGAGGCTTGTCAACTGTTTCCTCTCATCATGGGCGACGTGGGTGTTTCGGGCCGCACCCGAGCGGGGCGCGCATCGTGAACAGCGGAGCCCCTCTCCACATTGGAGAGGGGCAGCCGGTGAAGCCGGGGACAGCGCGGGGGTGAGGTCTGCGTGGGTGTTTCGCGGCGCCACCGAGACATCTGCCGCGCCGGGCCGTTCAGGGCAGGTAGCGTACCCGGCGCTCGGCGTGGGCCGCCACCTCGGCCTCGGTGAAGTACAGCGCCGGGGCCTGGTTGCGGCGCCAGTACTCCACGTCGTCGGCGAAGTGGGGATCGTCCGGGTCCTGCGACTGCCCGCCGGCCCGGGCGTTCCACGCCCGGGGGCCGTCCGGGGTCATCTCCAGCACCAGCCGCTGTTGCGGCCCGGCACGGTAGCTGAAGTCGTCGGTGGACCACATGCCGAAGTTGGCGGCATCGACGTTGAAGTTGTCGCCGTGGCGGGGATAGCCGTCCGGGTAGCGGGCGTCGCCCTCGGGGGGGATCGACAGGGAGTCGCCGAACAGCCCGGTGATGTCGGCCAGGCGGACGGTGTGCAGCTTGCCCCAGCGCCAGCCGTCCATGTCGTTGCCCAGCCGCTGCTCGAGGAAGTCGAGCGCCTGGTCCAGCGCCCGCAGCATGCGCTCGTCGCGGCTCTCGCTCACGGCGTCGGTGTCGAGATCGTCCCAGAGCACGGTGTCGCCGGCGGCCGCGTCGTAGCTGGCCATGGTCTCGGGCCGCGATACCGCGTTTTCCAGGGCGCGGGCGATGAACTGGCTGCCCGGCTGCACGCCCAGGCGGGCCACCTCGTCGTCGAAGGCCAGGTGCACCAGCCGGGTCAGGGTGGCGTTGAAGATGGTGGTGGCCACGCTGTCGGCGATCTCCGCGCCGGAGGGATTGCCTTCCACGGCGGCGGGGGTATGGTACGAGGTCCAGGCGGCCAGGCGGTCTTTCATCTCGGCGATGCGCTCCAGGCGCGCGCCCAGCTCGGCCACCACGCCGGCGAGGTCGGGGTGGGTACCGGCCTGGTCGCGCTCCGCCAGCGCGTGCTCCACGGCCTGCACCAGGGCCGGGGCCAGACGCTCGCCCAGCGGCGAGTGGTCGTCCGCCTGCAGCTGCGACAGGTCGTCGGTCGTCACCCCGCCCGCGGCCACCAGCTCCGCCAGGCGGGAGGAGATGCGCGCGTTGCGATGGCCGAGATCGAAGTACCAGCCCAGGTAGTAGGCATCGTTGAAGGGATTGCCGTCGTGGGTCACCCCCACCTGGTCCTGGTTGGCGGTGGAGAGAAAGCCCCGGGCGGGATTGATGTCGTGGGGCAGGTAGCGGTCGCCGAGGTATTCTCCGCTCCACTCGTAGTCGCCGTCTCCCGGCAGCACGAAGCAGGGCGCCTGGCCCTGGCCCGTGGCCGGGTCGTAGCTGAGCGCCCGCGGGTCGCGCAGCGGCACCAGCGACTGCGAGGTCCAGTAGATGTCACCGTCGGCGCTGACCACCATCCAGTTCTGGGAGCCCACCTGGAACTGGTCCAGGGCCTGCTCGACTTCCTCGACGGAGCCGGCCTTGAGCATGCCCACGAGGGCGGCCACCTCGTTGGTGACCTGGTAGCCCACCCAGCGCCGGCTCAGAGCCTCGGTGCCGCCCGGTTCGTGGGTGCCGGGAATGATGGGCCCGTGATGGGGAACCATCTCGATGGTTACCGTGCGGGTATCGCCGCCGATGATGTCGATGGTCTCGGTGATGGTCTCGATGGGAACCTGCTGGCCGCGGAACACCACCTGGTCGGGCGCGCCGCCGCTGCCGGGTACGATGGTCTCCAGGTAGACGTCGTCGACGTCGAAGTTGCTCACCGTCAATCCCCAGGCGATGCGCTCGTTGTAGCCCAGCAACACCCCGGGGGTGCCGAACAGGGCCAGGCCGGAGGCGTTGAGGTCGCCGCCGGCGCGGGCGGTGTTGAGATGCACGTACCAGAAGAAGTTGGGGCTGGACAGCGACAGGTGCGGGTCCGAGGCCAGCAGGGGATGGCCGCCGGCGGTGTGCGAGCCGTGCACCGCCCAGTTGTTGGAGCCGCCGCCGGGACCCAGGTAGTCCAGAAAATGGGCGTTCAGCCAGCGGAAGTACTCGGCCGCCGCCCGCAGGGTGCCGGCCCGGGGCAGGCGCCGATGGGGGGCCGGGCCGCTCGGGCCCAGTGGTTGCCAGAAGGCCCGGCTGCCGGAGTCGTCGTCCAGGTTGGGAAAACCGTCGCGGCTGGGTGCCTGCTCGGCCGGGGCCAGGGGCCAGAGATCGTGCAGCAACCCGGCCCGGGCGGCCAGGCGCGGGTCCGGCGAGTCGGCCGGGAACTGCTCGGCCACCGCCAGGCGGGCGCTGGTGAGGTCGATCTCGTCGCCGGCCGAGTTGGACAGGTTGTAGCTCATGTAGCGGGCGATGGTGAGGGAGTCCACCGGGCTCCAGTCGGCGATCTTGTCGGGCGGCAGGATGCCGCCCAGGCCGGCGGGCAGGTTGGCCTCGCCGGAGCGGACCTCGGCGATGTACAGGTTGACGCCGGCACAGAAGGACTCGATGGCCTGCAGGGCGGGATCGTCGGCGGGCAGGGAGTCGTAGATCCGCCGGGCCAGGCGCCGGAAACCGAGCTGCCGGGCCCCGGCGTCCTGGTCGACGATGCCGGGGGCGAGAACCGGGCTGACGATCTCGGCCATGGTGCCCTGCAGGGCGCGGCGGTAGAACTCGAACTGGGCCAGGCGGTCACGGGCCATGAGGTAGCCCTGGACCAGGAGCGCGTCGTGTTCGGTGGTGGCGTAGATGTGGGGCATGCCGCGGCTGTCGGTGACCACGTCCACCGGGCCGTCCAGCCCGGACAGGTGCATCTCCGCGTCGACGGGCAGGCTGTCGATTCCCCGGGGTGCGGACGAGCCGCCGCAGCCGCCCAGACAGGACAGGGCCAGGCCCACCAGCAACGCCGCTGGGAGGATACTCCGGGACATGTCCCACCTCGCTTTCTGGTTTCCGTGCGCGCGGGGCCGGGGACCGTCGCTCCGCTAGTTCTTCTTGCCCTTCCTGGCCTTCTGCAGGCCTTCCAAAAAGTCGCTGGGTCCCAGCAGGATGAGCAGGTCGGAGTCCTTGACCACGAAGCCGGCGGTGGGGATGAGGTTCATGCGATCGGGAACCATCTCCTTGATGGCCAGCACCTGCACCCCGAAGCGGTTGATGAGATCGAGATCCTTGAGAGACTTGCCGATGAACTCCTCGGGCGGCGTCAGCTCGATGATGCCGTAGCCTTCGATGAAGGGCAGGTACTCGAGCATGTTGGGGTTGTGCAGCTTCTCCGCCAGCGACTCGGCCAGGTCGCGTTCCGGGAAGAAGACCTCCACCGCGCCCACCCGCTGCAGCACCCGCCCGTGGGGCTCGCTGATGGCCATGGCCATGACCCGCCGGCAGCCGATCTCGCGCAGGTTCAACACCGCCAGGATGGACTTGCTCATGTCGGAACCGATGCACACCACGGTGGCATCGGCGGCGGTCAGGCCCAGCTGGCGCAGGGGCTCGGGGTCGGTGGCGTCGGCCACCACCGCCTGGGTGACGTCGTCGCGGATGGCGTCGACCTTGTCTCCCTGGCTGTCGATGGCCAGCACCTCGTGGCCCTTGCGGGCCAGGTTGAGAGCCAGGTAGTGGCCGAAGTTGCCCAGGCCGATGATTGCGAACTGTGCCATTTCCGGTACCTCATCCTACCAGGATTTGTTCCTCGGCGTAACGATAACGTGCCAGCTTGGTACGGCCGATGGCCATGGCCACCACCAGCGGCCCCAGCCGGCCGGTGAACATCACCAGCACCAGGACGAACTTGCCCAGGCTGCTGAGCAGGGTGGTGATTCCCGTCGACAGGCCCACCGTGCCGAAGGCGCTGACGGCCTCGAACATCAGTTCCATGGAGGTGCCCCGGCTGGCCTGGTGGGACACCCCGCCCACCTCGATGAGCAGCAGCATCATCACCGCCGCCACCACGATGGCGGCGCTGACCATGGTCACCGAGATGGCCCGGGCCAGGCTGGACTCGGCCAGCGAACGCCGGAACACCTGCGGGCGCTGCTGGCCGCGCAGCCGCGACAGGCCCCACACCAGCAGCGCGGCGAAGGTACCGGTCTTGATGCCCCCGCCGCAGGATCCCGAGGAGGCGCCGATGAACATCAGCAGCATGAGCAGGAACAGGGTCTCGTTGGCCAGCTGGCCGGTGGGCACGGTGTTGAAACCGGCGGTGCGGGCGGTGATCGACTGGAACAGGGCGGCCAGCAGGCGCTGGTGCCAGGGCATGGCGGCCAGGGTGTTGTTCCACTCGCACAGCAGCACCAGGGTCGTGCCCACGGCGATCAGCACCGCGCTGGTGACCAGCACCAGGCGGCTGTTGAGACTCAGGCGCCGCCAGCCCCCTCTTCTCCAGGGCCGCTGGTGGCGTGCCTCGGCCAGTACCACGAAGCCGATGCCCCCGGAGACGATGAGGGCGGCCACGCACAGGTTCACCACCCAGTCGCCGGAGTAGGAGACCAGGCTGTTGGAGAAGGGCGAGAAGCCGGCGTTGCAGAAGGCCGACACGGCATGGAAGACGCCCAGGTAGACGGCTTGCCAGAAGGGGTGGTCGAACAGGAAGCGCAGGGAAAGAACCAGCGCTCCCAGGCCTTCCAGCAGGAAGGTCATCTTCACCACCTCGAGCAGCAGGTTGCCGTAGCTCTGTTGCTTGAGCGGAGGCAGGGCGTCGTGCACCGCCGCCAGGCCGGTGAGGCTGGGGCGCCGCCGCGTGGCCACCAGGAAGGCGGTGGACAGGGTCATGATGCCCAGGCCGCCGGCCTGGATGAGCAGCAGCACCACCAGCTGCCCGAAGAGGCTGAGCCGGGTGCCGGTATCCACCACCACCAGCCCGGTCACGCAGGTGGCCGAGGTGGAGGTGAACAGGGCATCCATGAAGGAGAGCGGCTCGGCGCTGGAGGAGGCCGGCAGCGACAGCAGCAGGCTGCCGATGCCGATGGTGACGGCGAAGGCCAGCAGCGAGAGCCGCGCCGGGGTGCGGATGAAGGCCTTGATGTGGCTGAACGGTGACACGTTTGCCTGCCGGGCCGGTGCTCAGGGATCGGCCACGTCCATCAGGTGCGGGGTGTGCCGCAGCCAGGAGTCCTGGTGCCTGGCCGCGCGGATGAGATCGGCGCAGGAGGCGTCGTCGGGCAGGCGCATGAGCCGGAAGTAGGTGCGGTCGGCCTCGGCGTGGATCTCGGTGGTGGTGTCGTAGATGAGCGTGGGGTTGGAGGCCGAGATGACCAGCTGCTCGTTTTCCACCGTGGACAGTCCGCGGACGTGGTCGGCGTCGAGTATCTCGCCGTGGTAGACGGCCTTCCAGCGCTGCACGTTGTAGATCTGGCCGCGCAGGACGCCGTCCATCAGTGTGGTCATGCCCACGTGGCCGTCGCCGTCCTGGTCGATGAAGCGCGGGTCGTTCGGGTCGGCATCGTAGTCGTGGCGGTCGGGCAGGGGATCGTTGAGCGGGTCGTCGAGCACGCAGCCGCGCACCTCCACCGACTGCGAGGTCTCGAAGGACGAGCCGGGCGCGGCCGAACTCACCTCCACCGTCTGCTCCAGCACCGGCAGCGATCTCAGGTAGGCGGCGGGAATGAGCATCCAGGCCAGATCGTCGAAGGGCTCGTCGGAGTCGATGAAGTTGATGAGCCTGATCTCGCAGAGCTTCTCCCGCAGCAGCAGCCGGTCGTCCTCGAGGTGGTCGATCTTCACCAGGAACAGGTTGGCGGAGTAGGTGTTCTGGCGGTTGACCAGGGGCAGGCCCACGGTGACCACGGCGATCTCCATGCGCATGCCCCAGACGCCGGCGAAAGCGTGTGCCGGGCTGGAGGCGGGGCCGGGGCCGAAGTCGAGCGGTGCGTCCGACTTCACGCAGACGCTGCTGGTGCCGCCGCTGCACACCGGGCGGCCGGTCTTTTCCTGGGGTTCCTTGTCGCAGTCGCAGAAGTAGGCGAAGCCCAGGGCCTGGCACTGGTCGTCGCTGGTGCAGTCGGTGGGCGGCAGCTCGCCGGGGGGAATCCACTTCTCCCAGCCCGGCTGCAGGCACTGGCCCACCGGGGTGCAGGAGAGGTTCTCGCCCCAGGCCAGGCAATCGTTGTCGTTGCCGCAGTGGGCGCCGCAGCTGCCCTGGCATTCCTCGCCGGCGCTGGAGAAGTAGGGGCAGTCCGTGCTGGAGCCGCAGCTGGCGCCGCTTATGGTGCAGGCGCCGTTGCAGAAACGCATCTCGCCGCAGTCCTGGTGGCTGGTGCACTGGCGGCCCCCGTCGGGCTCCAGGCACTGTCCGTAGCGGTTGCAGATCTTGTCGCGGGAGCAGTCGCCGTCGTCGTCGCAGGGCTGCCCGGAGAGGTTGCAGCGGCCCTGCAGGCACACCTCGCGGCAGTCGGCGCTCGAGCGGCACTCGGCGGAGCAGAAGCCGAGCTGGTCATCGATGCGGCGGCAGAAGCGCCCCGGGCCGCAGTCGAAGTAGCCCGTGCATTGCCGGTAGCCGAGTCGTTCCAGGTTAACCGGCTCGCCCTGGGTGGCCGAGCAGGCCGCCGGCAGGACGGCCAGCGCCGCCAGCCAGGGTAGGATGCGCGTCGTGACCATCTTTCCTCCTCCGCGGGCAACGCCGAGAGGTTCCCCCGACTGCCGGCCGATGTCAACCGCTCCGGCGGTGCTCCGGGTGGCCGCCGCTGCGAAAGGGAGATCCGCTACCGCCGCCGCTTGGAAAAAATGCCTCCGCCGCGTATGCTGCGGGCATGGGCGATAGCGGTGGACACCGCCCGCCGGGGAAGTCCCCGCGGCGACTGCTGGCACTGGTGCTGGGACCGGCGCTGTTTTCGCTCTTTCTATTGCTGCCGGCGCCGCGGGGGCTGGGCCCGGCCGGCATGCGGGTGGCCGGGGTGGCGCTGTGGATGGTGAGCTGGTGGATCGGCGAGGTCATTCCCCTGGCAGCCACGGCGTTGCTGCCGCTGGTGTTGTTTCCGCTGCTGGGGGTGATGGGCAGCAAGCAGGTGGCGCCCTACTATGCCGATCACAACATCTTCCTGTTCCTGGGTGGGTTTCTCATCGCCCTGGGCATCGAGCGCTGGGGACTGCACCGGCGGCTGGCCCTGCTCAGCCTGCGGCTTTTCGGCCGGCGGGTCGGTCCCGGCAGCTGGGAAGCCGGGCAGCGGCGCCTGGTACTGGTTTTCATGGTGGTCACCGCCCTGCTGTCCATGTGGGTGTCCAACACCGCCACCACCCTGATGATCCTGCCCATCGCCACGGCCGTGCTGCACGGCCGGGAAGATGGCGCCGAGCGCTCGCGGCTCGACCGGGCCTTGCTGCTGGGGGTGGCCTATGCCGCCTCCATCGGCGGGCTGGGCACGTTGATCGGCACCCCCCCGAACATCGTCCTGGCCGGTCAGGTATCCGAGCTGGTGCACCCGGGTGCCAGCATCGGCTTCGGTCAGTGGATGCTCATGGGCATTCCCCTGGTGGCGGTAATGCTGCCGCTGGCCTGGTGGTACCTGGTGGGGTTCGCCGTGCGCCTGCCGGCCGGCGCGCCGCCGGTGCGGCTGGATCTCCAGGCGGCGGGGGGAGCGCCGGGGCCGCTGTCGCGCGGGGACAAGACGGTGCTGGCCGTCTTCGCCCTGACGGCCCTGGGCTGGTGCCTGCGCAAGCCGTTCATCGCGCCCTGGTTTCCCGGCGTCACCGATGCCTCCCTGGCAGTGGGAGGGGCGCTGCTGCTGTTCGTCATTCCCGTGGACTGGGCGGCGGGAGTCTTCGCCCTGGACTGGAAGCAGGCCGAGCGCGTTCCCTGGGGGGTGTTGCTGCTCTTCGGGGGCGGTTTCGCCCTGGCGGCCGGCATGCAGCAGAGCGGGCTGGCGCACTGGTTGAGCCTGCAACTGGGCGGTCTTTCCGGGTTGCCGCTGCCGCTGCTGTTGTTGCTGGTGGCCTTGCTCATGGCCGGCCTCACCGAGTTGGCCTCGAACACCGCCATCACCACTA
>QMME01000014.1 GCA_003647095.1 Deltaproteobacteria bacterium | reverse complement strand
GACGAGCGGCCGCTGAAGTTCCGCTGGCAAGGGCGCTGGGTGGTCGTCGAGCGCCTGTGTGGCCAGTGGCTGGAGATGCAGGCCGCGGACACCGGCCCCGCATACAAGGTGTTCGAGCTGGAGTGCGAGTTGGGCCGCTGCCGGTTGCGGGTTCGCCAGGGGGGCTGGGTGTGGGAGATGCAGGAGATAGGGGGATGAGGGAGATATTGGGCACGTAGTTCTACGTCTTGCCTTGTGTAGTGATGTGTGGTAACAAGTCGGCAAGTGTAGACCATGGTGAGAGGTGTGGTGATGGAGATGCCGGCGAGGGTGGTCAGGCTGGTCAAGTGGCCGTACGAGTCTATTCCCCCCGATGTCGGGGAGTTGCAGGAGCAGCTCGAACGCGAGGGGTGGCGTCCGTTACGCATGGAAGATCCTCCCTCCGCCTACTATCCAGAGCGCCAGCAGCAGCACGAGGAGGTGTGCTGGCTGGTGCGCGGCCGCCTGGAAGTGGGTTTTCCCGACGGTGAGGTTTTCCGCCTCCTCTCCGGCGACCGGGTGGAGCTTCCCGCCGGCTCCCGCCACTGGCTGCGCGTGCTCAGCGGCGAGGGCGCGCTTTACCTGCTGGGTTCCCGGTAGTCGACCAGTTCCCGAAGAACCACCGTGGCATAACAACCCGGGGGCAGGGTGAAGGTGAGCACCGGCCCCTGGGGGGTCGAATCCATGGCGAAATCGGCCAGGCGCAGGCGCAGGGGACGGCGCCCGCCGCGCATCAGCTTGCGGAAACGCTCGAACAGCTTCAGGTCCACCCGCGATTCCGCGGCCACCTGCTGCTCCAGCCGGCCCACCTCTCCCCCGGCGGCCATCATGCGCGGGCCGAACAGCGGGCCGGTGGGATGGATTTCCAGCCGCTCCACACGGGGCTGATCGGCCTCCGGCTCGGTGCAGGTAAACAGGCTCCGGGAGCCGTCGAAACACATCACGTCTCCGGCCAGGGCCCGGCCCAGGATGCCCTGCCGGATTCTCCCGGCCAGCACGTCGTTGAACAGCTTCGACTGCACCGCGCTGAGCTTCAGGCGCAGCTCGCGGCCTCGCCTGGCCCCGCGCCGGCCATGCAGGATGTCCAGCCCCTCGGCCAGGCTGCTGCCCTCGTGGCCGAAGCGCTGCGGGCCGAAGTAGTTGGGAACTCCGCTGGCCAGCAGGCGCTCGGCCCGGGTGCGGATGTCTGCGACGGCGCCGGCCGGACACTCCCGGAGCAGGATGCGAAAGCGATTGCCCTTGAGGTGGCCGGTCTTGAGCTTGTTGTTGTGACGGGCCACCTCCAGCAGGCGCACTCCTTCCATGTGGAAGTCGTCGAGCTGCCCCGCGCAGGAGGCCGGCAGCGACAGCCACTGCCGGGTCAACGCCCGCCGGTCCTTGAGGCCGGCCATGCCCACGTCGAACTCGGCCAGGCGCAGGTGCCGGGCCAGGGCCCGGGCCAGCCGCGGGGTGGTGTGATTGCGCTTTTCCACCAGCACCAGCAGGTGGTCGCCGCTGCCCGAGGGCCGGTAGGCGGGAATCTCGTCCACCTGGAAGTCCTCGGGCTCTACCTTGATCAGGCAGCCGTGGGTTGGCGGCGGCAGCAGGCCGGGCCAGTGCAGTTGTTGCTCCGGGATCATGGGCCGCTTCCCAGCAACTGTACTGCCACCCGCCGGTTGCGGGCGCGGTTGTCGTGGTCGATCACCACGATCTGCTGCCAGGTGCCCAGCACCAGTTGCCCGGCGGAGACCGGCACGGCCAGGGAGGGGCCCAGCAGGGCGGCCCGCACGTGGGAAAAACCGTTGCCGTCTCCCCAGCGGGCGTCGTGGCGGTAGTGCTCCCGGCGCGGGGCCAGCCGTTCCACCGCCCGGCGCAGGTCGGCCACGGCCCCGCTTTCGAACTCGATGGTGGTCACCGAGGCGGTGGCCCCCGGGGTGAAGACGGTGGCCAGCCCTTCCTGCAAACCCTCTTGCTCCACGATCCGGCGCACCTGCTCGGTGACGTCGTAGACGTGGCTGTCGCCTTGACTTTCCAGGGAGAACTCCCGGCAGGTGGATATCATGGTACCGCTCCGCGTGGTTGTTGTCATCGCTGCCAGTAATGTATAACCAGCAGTCGCAAAAGCAACTGCGGGGTGTAGTTACGTTCCGCCGGCCGTGGTGTAGGCGGTGAAACAGAAGTGGCGGCGGCCGGTGAAGCGGGCCGCGGACGACACGCTTACCCGGCCGCGGCTGCCGCGGCGGCCCGGGGTGTCGACCCGCCAGTGGAACCAGCCCCGCCGCGAGGGGCAGTCGAGTTGCTCCAGGTGCTGGCCGTCCAGGTAGACGGTGAACTGCACGTCGTGGCTGGAAGGCGGCTCCACCACCGCGTCGTCCATGCCGAAGAACCCCTCCAGCCGATCCCCCAGCTCCACCCCGTCGAAGTGCAGAACGAATTCCGCTCCCTGGATGGGATGCAACCAGACACATTGCCGCAGCAGGTGGTCGGCCCCGATGATGGTGCGGCCGGCGTAGTTCCACTCCGGACCGGGGCACTTGATGCGCCGGCCGTCGAAGGGTTGGCAGGGGCTCTTGCCGCCGGGACGTACCACCTCGGCGGAAGCGCCGGCCAGCTGCCGGGAAAGGTCGGCGACCACCCGGCGCCCGGAAAAGTCCGGCGGGGCCGGCAGCGACAGGCGCACGATCAGGTAGATTGAAAGCAGCAGCACCAGCGCCAGGGTGGCCAGGGTGGTGCCGGCCCGCAGCGGCCGGGCCAGCGGCGCCAGCCGGGAAGGCAACCCGCCCAGCCAGGAGGGACGCAGGCCGTTTACCAGCAGCAGCAGGGCCGCCAGCAGCCCCAGCAGGCTGGCCAGCCCACCCAGCCACTCGCCGGCGCCGGCGGTGAACTCGATGACCAGCTCGCCGTCCCGGGCGGCCAGGCTCATGAACACGGCGGGACTGTCCCCCACGCTGGCACCGGTGATCTCCACGGGCCGGCCGTCGCTGCTGGCCCGCCACAGGCCGTAGCGGGCGCGGCGGACATACAGGCGGCTGTCCGGCTGGGTTCCCTCGATCTGCAGGCGCAGGAGTTCCGGGCGCTGCTTGAGGATGCGCAGCCGGCCCGGGCCTTCCAGCCAGGCCGGTGCCGGTGAGAAGTCCGCGAAGCGGTAAAGCACCAGCCCGCCGAAACGCCGCAGTTCCACCAGGCCGGGGCGTGGCCACGGTCCCACCGACAGCAGGTGACTGACGCCGGCGGCGCGCCAGACTTCCGGGTCGCTGGAAGTGAACTTGTAGCGGTAGTTGTTCTCCGGGGTGAAGCCGATCTTGAAAACCGGCAGTCCGGCCAGGGCCGGCAGGGCCAGCAGCAGGTGGTCGTGCTGGCCCGCGCGCACCGCCACCCGGCCCGCGGGCCCGGCCTGGCCCGATTTCAGGAAGGCCGCGGCCTGTTCGAGCTCCCGCCAGCGGGGTGACTGCGACGACCACTGCAGCGGTTGCGCGGGCGCCAGGAAGGGCAGTACCCCCACCCGGGGAGCGAAGACCAGCAAGGGAGCCAGGATCGCCCCGGCCAGCAGGCGCAGCGCCAGCAGGCGCCCCCTGCCGCTGTGGCGCAGGCGGGAAAAAACGCCGGCGGTCTGCAGCAGCAGTTCCACCAGCAGCCCGCAGCCGAGCAGCAAGGCGGCCCGCACCGGGTAGGCGAACCGTTCCAGCTGCAGGTTGGCCAGGGCGGGGAACTTCTCCAGCAGGTCGAGCGAGAGCAGGACGTCGCTGCTGGACAGGGCCAGCATCAGGCCGACGAGCAACAGCAGGTAGATGGCCAGCGTACGGCGCCGGGCCGCCGCCCACAGCAACCCGGCCAGCCCGCCGGCCAGCAGCAGGGGGCTCAGGTCGCGCAGCAGGTTGCCGGCCCACAGTCCGCGAATCATCTCCGGGTAGGCCAACCACCTGGCGGCCAGGGGTTCGAACCAGTCGCGGTGGGCCAGGAAGGGAATCAACCAGAAGGCGCTCAGGGCCAGCCCCAGCCCGGCCGCGGCCACGGTGCGCGGCAACCAGTGCACCGGCGGCCCCGGATCGGTGGTGATCATCTCCACGATCAACAGCAGCGGCAGGCCGATTCCCAGGACGACCAGGGCCATGGGGTGACAGAGGATACTGCCCGCCAGCAGCAGGGCCAGTGGCAGCGGTCCCAGTCGTCCCGGCCGGTGCAACAGGTTGTGCAACGCCCACAGGGCCCACAGACACAGGGCGAAGCTCATACCCATGGACCACACTCCCCAGTCGAGATCGAACGACCAGCCCCCTTGCATCCAGGCGCCGCGGTCGGCCAGGCTGAGCAGGCCCGCGGCCAGGCCGGCCCATCCTCCCAGCAGCTGGCGCCCCAGGGCCCAGTAGGCCAGGGTACGGGCCAGGATGAAGATGAACAGGGCGACGGCACAGGCAGCTTGCCAGCCCAGCAGGCCCGCAGAAAGGGCACGCACCAGGCAGACCAGCAGGTCGGCTCCGATGGGATACAACTGGTTGGCCGGGTAGCCGATGAACTGGTAGGGCGAGTAGCCGAACCAGGAGCCGGCGGCCAGCAGTTGGCCGGTGTTCCAGGCCCGGAACAGGAACACGGGATGATCATGGTTGACGGGCAGGTCGCCGAGCAACAGGCGGCCATAGAGGATGAGCACCACCAGCCCCAGCAGCAGCACCGCGGCCCACTGGTAGACCGCTGCCGGAACCCGCTGGTGAGGTCCAGCCAGCCAGAGATCCTTGAGACGCAGCAGGGCCGGCAGGCCACAGGCCACTGCCAGCAGGCGCAGGGTGTCTGCACCCAGCCAGAATGCCACCACGGCCACGACCAGCAGGCCGGACCAGAAAAACCAGCGTCGCATGATCCGGCAGTGTAGCTCCAGGCCGGGGCCGGTGCCAGGTTTTTGCCGGCCGGCTGTTCACGGGTACCCGGCTCCACCGCCTGCCGGGAGAAAAACGAATTGTAATCCTTACGCTTTCAATTGGTGACGTTTCCCACCTTGAATGTTCCCGTTGAATCTGCTATGTTGCCGGAGAGCAAGGGGGTAGTAGAAGATGGAACCTCGCTACATGGTGTTGTCGTTCGACTCGGTAGATGAATTCCAGGAGGCCCTGCATCGACAACCGAACCAGGTGGGTTTCTTCGTTCCCTCTACTCGTCGTTTCCAGGTGGGGGAACGGGTGGGGATGAACGTGGCCATATCTGGTATCAGCTCCCCGGTGTTCCTGGAAGGACGAGTAGTATGGCGGCGCACACAGGCGGGAGGAAGCGATATGCCCGCCGGTTGTTTCATCGAGCTGGTGCAGAGGGATCGGGCCCGGCTCGACGGCATCATCTCCTTCCTGCGCAACGGCGGCACCGGGGAACGGCGGCGCCAGCGGCGCTTTCCGGCCAGCTTCCGGGCCATCTACCGGACGGCCAAGGGCGATTACGTCTCCGAGGTCCGCAACATCTCGGTGGGCGGCGCCTTCCTGCGCTGCTCGGGTCCACTGCTGACGGTGGGTGCCAAGTTCCCGGTGGTCCTCTATCCGAGTGACGGCGACACCAAGGGCCTGGAGATCAAGGCCCGGGTGGCCTGGATCGATTATTTCGAGGATACCCAGGGAATGGGCATTTCTTTCCTCGATGGTCAGTCCGAGTTGCGCAAGGTGAAACGCTTCGTCAACGATTTCGAGAAACGCCACAAGGCAGACAGCCGGCAATAGTGGTTCGTCCCGGCTGGTTTTTCTTGCCAGCACCAGGCGCCTCTGTTAACATTCTGTAATATAAGAGTATTCAAAGCAAATGGCGCCAACCACACCACAGAGGATGAAGCTCGGCGAACTGCTCCTGAAGGCGGGGGTGATTACCGAGCAACAACTGCGCCGGGCCCTGGCGGAGCAGAAGAAGTGGGGTGGCAAACTGGGGACGGTGCTGGTGGATCTCGGTTTCCTGGACGAAGACATGCTGGTCAAGGCGCTCAGCAAGCAACTGGGCTTGCCGCGAGTAGATTTCTCCGGGCTGGTGGTCAGTCCCGAGGCCCTGGGCCGGCTCGGCGCCGAGTACGCCCTCGACAAGCACGTCTTGCCCATTGCCATCGACGCGGCCGGAAAGACCCTGGTGGTGGCCTTGGCCGATCCGGCCAACCTGTCCCTGGTGGACGAAATTGCCAGGATCTGTGGCTGCCGGGTGCAGGTGGCCATCGCCGGCGAGCGGGCGCTCGATCGGGCCATCCGCCAGTACTACTCCGACGGCGCCGGCAACGCTGGTGCTGCCAGTACCGGCCGGCAGCCGGAAGGTGTCGACGAGTCAGCCTCGCTGGAGTCACTGTGCCGGCAGCTGGAGCAGCTGCAGCGCCGCCAGGTGAGCTTCCTGAAATCGCTGGTGGAAATGTTGCTGCAGAAGCGATACCTTACCCGGGAAGAATATCGCCGGGTGTTACAGAAGTCGCAAGGAGGCTAGGATGCCGCCCAAGAAGCAACTGGGGCAGATACTACTCGAAGAAGGGCTGCTCGATGAATTCCAGCTCAAATCGGCCCTGGGCTACCAGAAGAAGTGGGGTGGCCGGCTGGGCAAGGTCCTGGTGGAAAACCACTTCGTCACCGAAGATGCCCTGGTAAGGGCCGTCCATCGGCAGACCGGCGTCGAGATCGTCGATATTGCCAACCTGGAGATTCCCGATTACCTGCTGCGTCTGGTTCCCCTGGAGCTGGCCAACCGCCACAACCTGATTCCCGTTCGCCTGGACGGCGAGGCGGGACGGCCCAACGAGGTGCTGGTGCTGGCCATGTCCGATCCCACCAACCTGGAAGCGCTCGGCGAGGTCAGGTTCAGGACCGGCAAGCGCACGGCCCCGGTCCTGGCCGGGGAAGGCACGATCCAGGCGGCCATCCGGCGCTGGTATTTGAAGGAGGCACCGGAAGATTTCGCAGGCGCTGACGGTTCCGCTGCCCCGGCCGTGGCGCTGTCGAACGGCGGGGCCGAAGAAGAGATGATCGTGGTACGCGGAACCCTGGAGACTCCTCCCGGGCAACCGGCTGGCAGCGACTTCGATCCCGACGATCCCTTCGCCCAGCTCGAGTCGCTGGCGGAAGAGGCGCCGGCCAGCGCCGCCGCCACGCCGGTCAGCGCCCTTACCCTGGAGCCGGCAGCGGCGAAGCCGCCACTGGCGACACCGGCGACGCCACCACCGGCGGCACCGGCAACGCCGACGGCAACACCACCTGCCACCGCTGCCGGTCTCCCGGTCCTAGGTTCGCCGGAGGCACTATCAGGGGCAAGCGAAGTGGTGCCATCGGCCGTGGACGAGTTGCCCGAGCTGGAAGTGATCGACGTCGAGGAACCAGAAGATCTGCAGCCCGACCCGGGTGATACCGCTGCCGGCGTGAACGCTCCCTCCCCGGATGTCTCCCGGGCGACGACTGCTGACGCCGGGGCGGCAACGGCCAGCGACATGAACGAACTTCTGTCGCGGGTCGGTCTGTCTGTGCCGTCCGCGGGCAGCCAGCCGGCCCCGGTCGTACCCGAGCCGGTAAAGCCCGCGCCCGAGCCGGTAAAACCCGCGCCTCCGCCGGTAAAGCCCGTGTCCGAGCCGGTAAAGCCCGCGGCCTTATCCGCGTCGGCCAGCCCGACACCCATCACCCCCGCGCCGGCCATTGGCCCGGCAGGGGAGCAGCAAGAGCGACCGCCGGTCCCCACCGACAGCGAGGTCGGGCGGTTGTTGGAGCGGCTGGAGGGAGAGCGGGATGAATCGGCCCTGCCCCACATCATCAAGCCCAGCAACATGGTAGCGGCGATCATTCGCCTGTTGTTGGACAAGGGTGTCTTTACCGAGGCAGAGCTTCTGGATGAATTGAAGAGACAGTAACATTGGCAAGCCAACCCGGGGAACCCACGCGCAGTGGCAAGAAAGAAGCTCCCGGGAGGTGGGGGTTTCTGCTGGCACACCACTTTGCCGATGAACTCGACAGGTGCTGGCGGATCAACCTGGCGGGCCGGCGGGTGTGGATCTGCGCCCGCTGTTCGGGGTTGTACCCGGCCCTGCTGGTGGTGCTCGTGCTGCAGTTGCTGTGGCCGGTGCCGCGGGGAGCATGGGACATCGTCTGGCTGGGATTGCCCGGCTGGCCGGCCCTGGTCGACTGGGCTCGTCACCGGTTGGGCCGGTCTTCCCGCTGGGGAAACGGCTGGAGGTCGTTGAGCGGGGTGTTACTGGGCGTTTCCCTGTCACGCACGGTGTACCTGAACATGATAGCACCCTTTTGCCTGCCGGTGGTGCTACAATTGCTGGGACTGGCGGTGTTCGTGTTGCTGGTCGAGGTGATACGCCACTGGCGGTTGCAGCGAGGCTAGTCGTGAAGGGATACCTGCTCCTGCGCGAATACCTGCGGACCTGTCGTCGGGTCCGCAACCGACCAGACGAAGAGGGTCGCAAGAAGATTGCCCACCTGCGTTTCCTGGGAGCCCATCTCTGTCCCGATTGCGGGGAGGAGATCGACCCTGAAAGCTATCGCTGTACCAAGGATGCCGAGGGTGCCATCCTCGAGAGTTATCGCTGTCTCAACTGTGGCAACGACTACACCTTTCCCCGTGATCGAGTGCACTAGAACACGAAAAGCTTTGACACTTCTGCCCCCATTGCGATAGAAAATACAAGGTATTCATCGGCTTGAACCCGGCCGGCAACAACCGGGCAGATGCCACGGCGGGGTTAAGCCGGTTGACTCAAACCTCAAGGAGACTATCCAATGCTGAAAGGCAAGGCTCCCATCGTCATCGCCCTGGTACTGGGTCTCCTGGCCGCACTGATTGCCTACAAGACCATGAAGCGCCAGGAGGAGAAGGTCAAGGAAGGCTGGAATCTGGTGCCCGTGGTGGTGGCCAACCGCGACATCCGCGAGGGGACGGTGCTGGAGTGGGACATGGTAGCCCAGCACGAGATGCCCGAGCAGTTCGTCACTCCCAGCGTGGTGGATCCCAAGCAGTTCGAGAAGGTCGTCGGCCAGAAGCTGATGGTACCGCTGCAGCGCGGTGATCTCATCCTCTGGAGCCACTTTCGCTCCGAGGGTTCCTTCGAGCGTCTGAGCAGCATCGTGCGCAAGCGGGGGCGGGCCATCAGCCTGTCGATTTCCGGGGCGGCGTCGGTGGCAGGTTGGGTCAGGCCCAACGATCACGTGGACATTCTGGGTACCTTTCCCGACAACAAGGGCGAAGGCCTGGTTACGGTGACGTTGATGCAGAACATCATCGTCCTGGCCACCGGCTCCATCACCGGCAACACCAACATGGCCCTGGTGGATGACTCCAAGAAGAACTACAGTACCATTACCGTGCTGGTACTGCCGGAAGAGGCGGAGATATTGATACTGGCTGCCAAGCTGGGCAGTCTTCATCTTTCCCTGCGTAATCCCGAAGACATCGGTGAACAGGAAGAAAGGGGCCGGGCCACCATCGAGACCCTGTTGACCGGCGAGCGCGTCAAAGCCCTGAAGAAAATCCGCGAGCGCACCTTCCAGATCATCCGCCTGCCAACCGGAGGAGGTGGTTCCCTGGGGCGCTGAGCGGGGAAGAAAAGGCGAATGGACCTGCTATTCAACAAAGGAGTTGCCGTCCTGGTGGTGATGGCGGCCGTGTTCATGTTCACGCTGCTGGCCATGAGCGTGCTGGGGCGGGCTTTCGAGCGCTACCAGGAACGCTACGTGGTCAAGTCGGTCGGCGAACTCTCCAACATGTTCCTGTTCATCGACGGCCGCCAGTTGCTGGTGTTGAACATCTGCTTGACGGCGCTGCTGGTGCTGGTAGGATTGTTTTTCTTCGGGGTCTTCTTCACCGTTATCCTGGGAGCACTGGGCTTTTTCCTGCCCACGCTGGTGGTGAAGTACTTTCGCCACCGTCGCATCAAGCGTTTCAACGTGCAACTGGTGGATTCCTTGACGGCCATGTCCAATGCCTTCAAGGCCGGTCTTACCTTTCCCCAGGCCATGGAACACGTGGCCCAGGACGCCGATCCTCCCCTGTCGCAGGAATTCCGCCTGTTCGTCCGCGAGATCAAGCTGGGTGTCCCCATGGACGAGGCCCTGCTGGCCATGGCCGAGCGCGTTGGTTGCGAGGACCTTGACCTGGTGGTCACCTCCACCATCATCTCCCGCCAACTGGGCGGCAACATGGCGGAGATGTTCGACACCATCGCCGCCACCATCCGCGAGCGCTTTCGACTGGAAGGCAAGATCGATGCCCTGACCTCGCAAGGGCGCATGCAGGGCTGGGTAGTGGCCTCGCTGCCCCTGGCTCTGGGGCTGGTGGTCAACTACATGCGGCCGGATCTGATGGAACCCATGTTCGAGAGCCTGTACGGTTACGTGCTCATCGGCATCATCATTCTCATGGAGCTTCTGGGTATCTGGTTCATAAGGAAGATCGTCAACATCAACGTCTGAGCTGGAGGAGGACATGGGCCAGGACGTCATCGGAAGCTTGCTGCACTTGCTGACCTTCCTGTTGATCATGGGAGGGGTGTTCTTCATCGTCTACGGCGTCTGGGAACTGGTGGTGAAGCGCATGATGTCGGAAGCCCAGGAACTGGAAGAACGCTCCACCATCAGGGCCCTGCGCAAGATCGTCCTGCGCCGCCTGGGAACCCTGAATCGACGCTTTATCTGGCCCTCCTACGAAAACCACCTGCGCAAGCGCATTATCGCCGCCGGCGGCCTGGGGGAACTGCAACCGGAAGAAATCCTGGCCTTGCAGGAACTGTCGACCGTGTTCTTCACCATCGTGGGATTGATGGTGGTCAATTTCCTGAGAGGAGATCTGAAGATAGACGTGGGTTGGTGGTTCGTCAGCGTCTTTATCATCCTGGGCGTGTTCTACCCAAACATCTGGCTGCGCGACCAGGTGAAGAAACGTCACTTCAAGATCATCCGCGAACTGCCCTACAACATGGACCTGTTGACCCTCTCGGTGGAAGCCGGTCTCGACTTCCAGGCCGCGGTGGCCACGGTGGTGGCCAAGGGAAAGAAGGGGCCGCTGAGCGACGAGCTCAACCTGATGTTGCGGGAACTACGCATGGGCAAGACCCGCATGGAGGCCTTGCGCAACATGGCCGACCGGGTGCAGTTGCCGGCCCTCAACCAGTTCGTGGCCGCGCTCATCCAGGCTGACCGCATGGGGACCAGCCTGGGCAAGGTGCTGCGCATCCAGTCCACGCAGATGAGGGTGGAAAGAACGCAGCGGGCCGAGAAGCTGGCCAACGAGGCCCCGGTAAAGATGCTGTTTCCGCTCATTGCCTGCATCTTCCCCACGGTTTTCATGGTGCTGTTCGGACCCATCGTCTATCAACTGATCACGGGTGAGTTCTGAAGTGGGATTTTCGCTGACCATCCTGGCCGGCCCTGACAAGGGCAAGAAGTTCGATTTCGACCGGGTGGAGATCACCATCGGCAGGACGATGGAGAATGACGTCGTCCTCACCGACCCCGGCATCTCCCGGCAGCACCTGAGCATTCGCGACAAGGGTGGGGCCTACATTCTCAAGGATCTGGGTAGTTCCAACGGCACCCGCCTCAACGGCAAGCCGGTCAAGCAAGAGGTGCTGAGTTCCGGTGATATCATCGAACTGGGGGGGGCGCGGGTCAGGTTTGAAGGTGCCGCAACCCGCCAGCGGGTCCCCACGGCCCGGAAGAAGATTTCCCGGCGTTCGCCGGGTCCGCCGGCACGTCGTTCCGCATCCCGGCAACAAGCGGCGCGGGCCCGGGGACGGGGTCGGGGGGCGCCCGGCCCCGCCAAGAAACCCGCCCCCGCTGCCGGAGCCGGTCGCGGTGGCCAGGTAGTGATACGTTCGCCGGGAATGAAGGCCGGTGGTGTGGCTGCTGCCGGGGGCCGGGAGGCCGGGGCCGGTGCGGGCAGAAGACCGGCGGCCGCGAGTGGCCAGGGCAAGCTGCAGCAGCTGATCACGCGGGGACGCCTCTGGTTCAACGGGCTGGAGCGCCGCAAGAGGATCCTGCTGTTAGTCGTTGCCGGCCTGGTGATGCTCTTGTTGGTGGCCCTGGCGTTCAAGGGCGGCAAGAAGATAGTCCGCCAGGTGGTGGACCATTCCGGAGAGACCTTCGAGGTCGGCGCCCGCGATGGCGATGGTGAGCTGTCCAGTTTCGGTATCGGCCCGGTTTCGATTCGCTGCCGGGAGTCGGTGAATTTCGGCTTTACCTACGGCAATGGTCGAGCCACGATGAAGTTTTACGTGGCCGGCATCGACAACAAGGACGAGTTGTCGGTCATGCTGAACGGAGTGCAGATCGGCAAGATCCCACCTCCCCTGTCGGTTGGCCAGTGGAGTGGACTGCTGAAATGGAAGTTGCCACGCAAGCACCTGCTGGAAAACGAACAGAACAAGCTGACCTTCGTCAACAATATCAACATGGCCAATCAGGAGACAACCGAGGAATGGGCGGTAAAGGTTCTGACGGTTGTGGAAACGGCCCTGCCCGAACCGGACCGGAAGGTGGCCGAGGAGAACTTCAAGCTGGCCAAGAAACGCTACGAGGGCAAGAGCATCGCTCCCGAGAATCTGTATTTTGCCCTGCAACACTACAAGAAGGTCCGCGATTACCTGGAGTTGATTCCCGCCCAGGAGCGACCGGGAATCTACCAGGAAGCAGTAGAGATGATCGACACCATCGAAAAAGAATTACAGGAACGCTACAAGTTGTTGATGTTCACGGCCGAGAAGGATCTCAAGTATGGAAGAATCGACCGGGCGCGGCAACTGTACAAGGCGGTCATGAACTCCATCCCCGACCAGGAGGACCCGCGTCACCAGAAGGCCAGGAGGCATCTCGAGGCACTGGAGTAGCATCCAGGGAGAGAAAGTAGCGCATGCCCGATTACGACGACGATAGCGGACAAGGCAAGCGGCCACGGTCAGGTGACGAGGCTGCCCCGGAACTGGTGGCCGACGACGATGTCCTGCTGGTGGGCGAGGACGAGGACACCGGGGAAGAGGCCGAGGAGACCACCGGTCGTTACGAAATTCCCCCTCACGTCATGAATGGAGGACCGGCGGAACCGGAAGAAGCCGAAGAAGAAGCCGGGCCGCAACTGCTCGACGAGGAAACCTTCGAGGAGGACACCAGCGAACTGGATCCGGATGGGTTCCTGGCCGGGTCGGAGCAGCCCGAGGAAGCGGAGCCGGTATCCGACGATCTCGATGATACCGGCCGGGAGGAGATCTTTCCCCCGGCGGAGCAGCCAGCGGAACAGCGGGAAGAAGAAGATGTCGAAGGCGAGGAGCGGCTGGGAGACACCCTCGATGAGCCGCTGTCGGCACGGCGGCGTGCCCGCCGGCGCCGGTTCCGGGAGAAGGCCGGCGTCCGCCAGCAGGAGACGGTGCCCGGTGTCGGGGGCAGTGAGGAAGCTGCTGGCGGCTGGCAGGAGGCGACGCCGCCGGAAGGAGAGGCGGGCGGGGAGGAAGCCGGGTACCTGGAAACGGGAGAAGAGGAAGCGGCCGACGAGGCTCCCTGGAACCAGCAGTTGCCCTCCGTGGCCGAGGCTACCGCGGTGTTGCAGGCGGACGAGGCCGGGGCGGATGCCTCCCAGGAAAAGACCCTCATCTTCGGGGAAGACGAGCAGGCCGAGGAGCCGGTATATCCCGTGTTGCTGGTACTACAGGGAGAAGAGGAAGGGCGGGAAATAGAACTGATACCCGATCATGTCACCGTGGGCCGGGGGGCCGACAACGACCTGGTTCTTCCCGACATAGCCTGTTCGCGGCGTCACGCGGTTTTCCAGCGCCAGGGTCAGACGCTGACCATAGCCGATCTCGGTTCCGGCAACGGTACCGTGGTCAACGGCCAGCGCATCCAGGAAATCGAATTGCAGGACGGTGACGAGATCCAACTCGGCACCACCGTCTTGCAGCTGATCTGGCCGCAAGGCGAAACAGGTGAACGGAACCTGCCGGGTTCCACCGTGACCGGGGCCCGAGCCTACACCGAGTCCGCTGCCAGCAATCGCCTGGGTGCGTTGCTGGCCGATCCCCGGCGGCGCAAGCTGGTGGTCTTCGGCGGAGGGGGAGTGCTGGGGTTGCTACTGGTGCTGTTGCTGGTCAAGCTGGTGGGTGGTTCGGGTGGAACATCCCGGCCTGCGGACAGCGAGTTAAAGCGCCAGCAGATGCTCGAGCAGAAACGCGCCTTCGACAGGCACTTCGAGAAAACCAAGCAGTTGATCGACGAGATGAAGTGGCAGGAAGCGGCCCTGGAGATCCAGCTGGCTTTGAAACTGCAACCATCCAACTCGTTGCTGCTGGAGTACAAGGCTTTCGTGGAAAAGGAGATGACGGCCCAGGCGGCCCTCACCGAGGCCAGCAAGCTTTTTTCTGGAGATGATTTTACCAACGCCATCCTGGCGGCCAACCGCATACCGGCCACCAGCAAGTACTACGAGCAGGCCAGGAAACTGATCCAGGAATGCCGGCAGAAGTCGATGGAGAAGATCGTTGCCGAGGGCAAGCAGTTGTTGGGGGAAAAGAAATATGCCCAGGCCCTGCTCAAGTTCGAGGAGGTGCTGGAACGCGACCCGCAAAACGAGGTCGTGGCCGCTCTCAAGGCCCGGGCGGAAGATGTGTTGGAGAAGGAAAAGCGCCGCCTGGCGGCCCTGCAGAAGAAACGGCGGCACAAGCGGCGCCCCCGTCCCCGCAAGAGGAAGTCCTCCCGCTCGCTCACCGGCCAGGTGCTGGCCTTCTATCGTAATGGTGAGTTGGACCGTGCCATTCAAAAGGCCGAGGAAATCGGGGCCCAGGGGGCGCTGGTCAAGTTGAAGAAGTTCAAGGCGGTGTACAACAAGGGCAAACAACTGGCGCACAACCGCGGGCAGGTTCGACAGGCCATAGATTACCTGAGCAAGGCCTATCGTCTGGACAAGGGTATTTCCGGTGGCCGAGGCAAGTACCACGATACCATCAAGGACCTGCTGGCCAAGAACTACTTCGTCTCCGGCGTGGATGCCTTTATGGGGGAACACCTGCCCCAGGCCTACAAGGCTTTCGTGCGAGCCCGGGATCTCGGATACCACAAGGCCGCCGAACGCCTGGCCCAGTTGGAGAAGATCGGCAAGCGCTTGTTCAACGAGGCCTACATCATCAAGGCCAACAATCCCGATCAGGCATTGCAGAAGTTGCAGATCGTGGTCAGGATCCTTCCTCCCCGGCACGTGTATTACGGCAAGGCCAAGAAGCTCATGGCCCAGCTGTCCGGGGGAAGTGGAGGGCAGGAAGACGTGGAAGGTGGCTTCTAAGCACGACACAGGCTGGCGCCGCTGGCTGTGGAGGCTGGGCCTGGGGGGACTGGTGTTGGCGGTGCTGTCGCTGTTGGCACTGGGCGTAACGCTGTGGCTGTTTGCCAGGACCCTGCCTCCCTTCGACTCCCTGGCCGATTACCATCCTCCCCAGGTAAGCCGCTGCTACGATGTCCAGGGGCGGGTAGCGGCCGAGTTCTTCGAGCAGCGACGCACCGTGATTGCTCTGCCCGACATACCGCTGCAGGTTCGCCAGGCCTTCCTGGCGGCTGAAGACGCCGATTTCTACCGTCACCCTGGCCTTGATTTCACGGGCATGCTGCGGGCCTTGTGGCGCAATATCCTGGCGGGCAAGGTGGTCCAGGGAGGCAGCACCATTACCCAGCAGGTGGTCAAGACTTTCCTGCTGGGGCCGGAAAGGAGCCTGCGCAGGAAGATCCGCGAGGCCCTGCTGGCCCTGCGCATCGAGTCCAACCTCAGCAAGGACGACATACTCAGTCTCTACCTGAACCAGATATATTTCGGCCATGGTTGTTACGGAGTCCAGGAAGCAGCGCGATTCTTCTTCGGCCGGCCGGTGAGCCGGTTGACGCTGGCGCAGGCGGCCATGCTGGCTTCCCTGCCCAAGTCTCCCAGTTTGTACTCACCGTTGAGGCATCCCGCTGCCGCCCGCCGGCGGCGCAACTGGGTCCTGTCCCGGATGGCCGACAATGGTTTCGTTTCCTCAGCGGCCGCAGCCCGGGCCAGCGGGGAGGAAATCAAGGTTGTGGGCCAGGCCGTGGACAATGCCCGGCTGGCACCCTGGTACACGGAATACTGCCGGCGCCTGCTGGAAGCGCAGCTGGGTCACGAGCTGCTCTACCGAGGGGGGCTACGGATCGAGTTGGCACTTGACCTGGATGTGCAACGCTTCGCCCAGCTGGCGGTGGCGGATGGCTTGCGCCGCATCGATCGCCGCTATGGTTTTCGTGGTCCGCTGGGGCACCTGGGGAAGGAACGTTGGCAGGAACTGAAAAAGTCCTGGCCGTCCTCCCGGCAGGATGCCGAACGGCTGGTATGGAACCTGATTCCGGCGGGGAAAGAGGGCCGGATCACAGCCAACTGGCAAGTGGCTCGGACGGGGGACCTGCTGGTGGTACCGGTGCTGGCCGTCGCCGGCGAGGACCGGCCGGCGGCCGTCCAGGTGGACCTGGGCCGGCGTACCGGTACCATACCCCTGGACCGGGCTCGCTGGATCCTGGGCCGGCGCCGGGGGAAGCAGGCCGGCCGGCAACTGTCCCGGCTGTTGAAGACCGGCGACCTGGTTGAAGTGAAAATCGACGATGGTGACGGTGAAGCACTGACGCTGTCGCTGCAGCAACCGCCACGGGTACAGGCGGCCCTGGTAGCCATCGAGCCGGGCAGTCGCCAGGTGCGGGCCCTGGTAGGAGGCAGTGACTTTCGTGTTTCTTCCTTCATTCGTGCCGTGCAAGCACAGCGCCAGCCGGGCTCGGCCTTCAAGCCGGTAGTCTACGCCACTGCTATCAGCAAGCGTACCTACACGCCGGCCAGCATCCTTATCGATTCCCCCGAGGTCTACCGGCTGGCGGTACGTGGCAGCGACTGGAAGCCCCAGAACTTCGAGAGGGAGTTTCACGGCGAGGTCAGCCTGAGAACGGCACTGGCCCATTCCATCAATACCGTGGCGGTCAAGGTGGTGGCCGACGTGGGAGCTGATGCCGTGGTGGAGATGGCACGACGCCTGGGAATAACTTCTCCCCTGCGGGCCAACCTGTCGCTGGCCCTGGGCAGTTCCGAGGTCAACCTGCTGGAGTTGACCAACGCCTATGCCGTCTTTCCTGCGGCCGGCGAGTACCGGCCACCACGTTTCATACTGGCGGTGAAAGGTGCCGACGGCCAGCCCCTGGAGTCCGCCGGCCGTGAGGAAACCAGCGCTTCCCGGCAGGCCCTTACCGCGGCAGAGGCCTTCATCATGGTATCCCTGCTCAGGAGCGTCATCGAGGAAGGCACTGGCAGGAAGGCCCGGCGGCTGGGGCGTCCACTTGCCGGCAAGACGGGGACCACCAACGGCCAGCGGGACGGGTGGTTCGTGGGATTCAGCCCCCAATTGGCAGCCGGTGTCTGGGTGGGGTTCGATAATCACCGGCGCATGGGAGGTGCCTGGGCGCAGGGGGCGGGTACGGCTCTTCCCATCTGGATGGAGTTCATGGGAGCAGCGGAGCGGGACAAGCCGGTTAGCGATTTCGTGGCTCCGCCGGAGGTGGTATTCGTTCGCATCGATCCCCGCAACGGATTGCTGGCCAGGGCTGACCAACTGCACTGTCCCCGAGAGGTTTTCCTGGCGGGCACGGAACCGCGGGAAAAATCCGCCGCGGCTGGAGACTGTTCAGCGGAAGGGCAGGGAGGCGCCTCGGGGCCGGCGGCGGGAAATAAGTTACCGGAAGGACTGTTCCGTTGAGAGTAACGGCAAGGATGATTATCGAGAGAACCGGCAGGTGGACCGGGCCCAGGACCTGGCCTGGGGTGTTGCTGCTGGCACTGGTTGTTGGCTGGTCGCCGCTGTGGGCCGGCGATGTGCAGAATACCCTGGAGGCGGTGGGGACCAACCTGCTCGAGCAACTGCAGCAGGCCGCCGGTCCCCGGGGATTGGGTCGGGTGGCCTTGTTGCTGGAGGCTGACGGCGAGACCATCCCCTCCTCGTCGCGAGTGATCCAGGTACTGGAGAGCATGCTGTTGAACCGGTTCAATCGTAGCCTGGGCATCGAGGAGACGCGGCTGCTGTCCGCCCCGGTCCGCAGCGAAGCCGCGGCCCGTGCCCGTGCCCGGGAGCTGGGAGCCGCCTGGTTGCTACGGGTGCGCCTGTCCATTGCCAAGGACGAACTGGTGGCCAGTGGCGACCTGCTGCCCCTGGAACCGACTTTCTGGGAGTCATTGGCTGGGGTCAGCCGGCGCCAGCCGGCTCGTCATTTCTTTGCCAGTGCTGCTCTGGACCGGGAAGTTCGCCTCACCCTGGAGCTGGGGCGCAGCCCGGAACGAAGGGCCAACTGGTCGTTGCGGGAAGTGATGCGCCTGGACACGATAGTGCTCGACGTGGCCTGTGGCCAGGTGGACGGTGAGGCGGATGACGAGGTTGTGGTACTGGTTCCCGGAGCGGTAGCCGTCTATCGCTGGCGTAACGATACCTTGATGCTGCTGGCACGTCATTCCCTGGCTTCCCTGCCTGATTCCCGGGAGCCCACCAGGGTTCCCAGTGGCAACCTGTTGCTGGCCGACTTTAATGATGACGGCCGGGACGAGCTGTTCGTCCGGAGCTTCAACAAGCAACAGGGGGAACTGCTTTCCTTCGGCGGCGCGGCCTTGCGCTCATGGCGCCGCTTGGCCGGGGTGCCACTGTGCCTGTGGCACCGCGCGGGAAGGCCGGTAATGCTGCTGGGAAGCACGGAACCAGGCAGCAATCGCCTGCAATCACGTTACCAACTGGTGGACATCAATGCCTCCAGCGGCCCGGAAGGAACGCTTGCAGGAAAACCCATTCGCCTCCGTTGCTATAACTCCGCCACCGGCCGGGACTTGCTGGCCTGGGTGGACAAACTGGGTGTTTTTCACCTGGAGGAACCCGCTGCCGGGGAGTTGTGGCGGCTGGAGGGAGTAGGGAGCGCTTTTACGCTGCTGGATGCCGGTGGCGAACAGCGGCAACTGGTCCACAGCCAGGCGGTATTTTCCGGGCCTGACCGGATGATTGTTCGCGGCACTGCCGGTGAGTTGTGGCAAGGCGATTCGCTGGACCTGCTGTTGTTGTCGATGACCCGGCAACAATGCCGGGCCGGCGAGTCAAGGGGCTGGTGGTTGGCAGGGCGGCCGGCCGATGGTTCGGGCAGTCGCATCTTCTTCCTTACCAGGTGAAAGAACATGCGGGGCAGAAGAAATACTGGTGGTCTGGCCTTTTTGCTGGTGGTGTTTGCCGGCGGAGCACTTGATTCACCGGCCCGGGCCGGGTTGCCACCACCTTACGGGGGACGGGTGGTACTCGGACAACTGGGGCATCTTTCCCTGGTGTCTCACCGGGAAGCGGAGACCTTCGCCGAACTGCTGCTGGTTCGCCAGTTGCACGAAACCATGGTAAGGGTCTATGCCGACGGTCGGCTGGTGCCGGTGATGCTGGAACGCCCCCCGGAGCCGGCGGACTCCGGACGGGAATGGATTCTCAAGCTCCGACCCGGGCTGGTGGATCAAGCCGGGGCCACGATAACGGCCACCGACGTGGTGGCGTCCTGGCAAAGACTGCTCAGTAGCCGGGGAGATTCGCCGCACTGGTGGCTGCTGGCCGTGATCGAGGGAGCCACTGATTTCCACGCCGGGCGGGCGGTGAAAGTGCGGGGACTGGAAGTCGTCAACCGCCTGCAACTGCGGGTGCGCCTGCGCGTGGCGTTGCCGGAATTTCCCCAGGTGCTCGCGGCCGTGCCGCTGGCCCCGTTGTCGACCCGCTTCCGGACGAGCGGGAAGCCCGGTCCGCTGCCGGGAAGCGGACCATTCCTCTTGCAAACCGTGCTACCAGGGCAAGACCAGGTCAAGCTGGCACCTTTCCCGCGCCATTGCCTGGGCCGACCGTTGCTGGACCTGCTGGAATGGAAGGCCTATGAAAATGAAGGCACTGCCCGGCTGGACATGAAGTTGCGGCGGCTTGATGGTTTGCTCGACAGGGATTTCCCGGGACAGGATCTGACCGTGCAGAAGTCGGCCGTGGGTTGGCCGATCATGCTGGTGGTGAACGACAAGAAGCTGGACGAGTTGCCGGAGGGGTTCTTGCCCGTCCTGGAGCGTCTGCTCGACAGGGAGTCGCTGGTGCGCTATGCCGTGGGAGGTTGGGGCAACGTCATGGAGGGATTCCTGGAAAGCGCGGTCGGACAGCCATCACCGGGAGGAGAGGCCACACCCGAGGAAGTTTCCGATTTCTCCAGGCACCTGGCACTGCAGAAGGGAGGAACTCCCCCGGTGTTGGTATTCCTGGTGCGCCGGGGGGCCCCGGTGGAACGCCGCATTGCCGAGAGAATCCAGGTGGGTCTGCTCAAGGCCGGGATCGTGGTATCGCTGCTGGAGCAGGACAGCCGCCAGTTGCGCCGGAAATGCCGGGCCGGTGATTATCACCTGGTACTGGCCAGGCCGTTCATTCCTTGTCGCGATGAATCCTTGCGACTGCTGGGAATGCTGGCAGCCATCCACTGGTTGACTGGTTCTGATTCGTTGGTCAAGATGATGGAGGATCTGCTGGCCCGGATGGCCCAGCTAAAACCGGACCAGCAACGGCGTGCAGTTGTTCGTGAACTGGCCAGGGCCTATCAACGGCGCCTGCCGGTAGTGCCGTTGCTGTTTCAAGAACACGGTTTGAGCAGGGGCCAGGGCTTGGCCAACTTGCGCTTGCTGCTATCGGGCCTGGTCGATCTGGCGGAGGCCTGGCAGGTAGGGGTGACGGAATGAAGAAGGCGGGCAGATACCTGGTCGGCGCGATGGTGGCCGCGGCAATAGCCAGCGGAACAGTGTTATTGGTTCACTGGCTGGTACTCGAACCGACACTGGCGAAAACAAAAGAACAGCATCGGGAGGAAGTGGAAGGTGCCCTGGGGAAAATCAGCGACCTTCTGGAAGAAGACCTGCAACAGCGCCTGCAAGGGTTGCTCAATAGCGCGCCGGCCGATGAAATCCTGCTGGCACTGGCTCGCCAGGGCAGCATCGACGAGGTCGACATCAATGTAGCCGCGGACTGGATGAAGATCTCCGGGTTGTCGGTGATGACCCTGGCAGACAGCACGGGGAAGATTCTTTCCTGCGGACACCTTTCGGGTAGCAACGGTGAGCATGACGCCGAGATCTTGGAACTGGCGGCTCGGCAGCATGCCCGGGGAGTATTGCCACTGGCCGTGCGCCAGGGAGGGGAGATCCGAAAGACCTTGGCACTGGTGGCGGTGGCCAGGCGTGAGCTGGAAAGCACTGGCCTGCTGCTGCTGGGGGGGTGGCGGCTCGATGGCGAACTGCTGTGCAGCCTGGAGCGGTTGAGCGGAACCGCACTACGGGTAGTCGATGCAGAGGGCCGGACCACCGTCCCGGAATGTGAACACCACCAGCAACGGCTGGTGAACTGGGATGCCGAACCCACCTGGCGGTTGCCCTTGTTCGGGGAGTCGTGTCCTCCCCGGAAGCGATTCTGGTTGCAGGTGGTCATGACCGGCCAGCGGCCTTTCCGTTGGCGGCCTGTCATGGTAGCCGCGGCGCTGGTGGCTTTTTTACTGGCGGTACTGGTGTCCTGGTTGTTGGGGAGAAGGCTGAACAGGAACACGTAATTTTTTTGTTTCTGACTGCAGAACGTGGTATGCTTGGCCGACGAAGACAGGGACAACCGAATAAAGGAGGTCGACCATGACTTGCGGAAAACCCCACAAGAAAAAGAAGGTCGCCAAGAAGAAGGTCGCCAAGAAGAAGGTGGCCAAGAAGAAGGTGGCCAAGAAGAAAGTAGCCAAGAAGAAAGTGGCCAAGAAGAAAGTGGCCAAGAAGAAAGTGGCCAAGAAGAAAGTGGCCAAGAAGAAAGTGGCCAAGAAAAAGAAGGCTACCAAGAAGAAGAAGGCTACCAAGAAGAAGAAGGCTACCAAGAAGAAGGTCGCCAAGAAGAAGGCCACCAAGAGGAAGAAGTAACAACCAGGGAATTTCGAAACGAGAGAGGGTGAATCCGGGATGCTGGCCACGAAGACAGGAACAGAGGAAGGTTCTTTATGGGTTCGGTTGTCCTGATGTGATCCCGGATCACCACTTCAGCCGATCCTTGACAGGATCGGCTGAAGTTTTTTAACGTGCAGGGCACGGCCAGGCTGTCTGGCGATGAGGATGTTTCTGGAGAAGACATGCGAGACAAGACAATCGTGATGACGGTTCTGCTGCTTGTCATGATCCAGGGTAGTGGTCACACCGGGCCGCGGAAGTTTCCCTGGCAACGAGTTGCCGGTGTTCATCCCGAAGAGTTGAAGGAGGAGTTCGTTACCAGCGTGGAGCAGGAACTGGAGAAGGTTCCCTGTTACGGCAGTTGCCAGGAATCGGTGGCCAGTTGCCTGCGGCGGGGGCAGGGTACCACCGCGGCCCGGCTGGCCCGCGGCGTGCTATCGTTGATGGCCAAGGGAGCCGACCACCAGAAAGTACTGGACTGGGTGAACAAGAGGAAGCTGATGGCCCACCCGGAAATGGATCACAGTTTCGATTTGCAGGGAAAACCACCGCTGGGAAAGCCCCAGGCCCCGGTGGTGATCGTGGAATTCACGGATTTCAAGTGCCCCTTTTGTGCCCGCCTGGCCCCACTGCTGGAGAAAGTGGTCAAGGAATCGCCAGGACAGGTGCGGCTGTACATGAAGCTGTTTCCTCTCAAGAGCCATCCCGGCTCGGTACAGGCGGCCAAGGCCTGCGTGGCCGCCGGGCGCCTGGGTCGTTTCTGGCAGTACTGCCCCTTGCTTTTTACCAGACAGAAGGATCTCGACAACACCGTGATGGAACAGCTGGCCAGGCAAGTGGGCCTGGACGTGGAAGCCTTCCGCGCCGAGCTGGCCAAGGACGAGGTAGTCGAGCAGGTGGCCAATGAAAAGATGGAAGGCCTGCGTGCCTTGATACGGGGCACCCCGGCGGTTTTCGTGAACGGGAAATACTTTCTCCTGGAACCCACCGAGGAGTTGCTGCGCGACAGAATCGCCGAGGAACTGGACATATTGCATGGCCGGGACTGAACGCTTTTCCTCGCGCTGGTGCCGCTGGCGTGCACCACCGCCAGTTGCGGCGGCCGGTCCCAGCGCCGCGGCGACCGGCGTTCGTGCAGGTAGCCGGCCAGCATGCTGGTCCGGT
>QMME01000013.1 GCA_003647095.1 Deltaproteobacteria bacterium | reverse complement strand
CGCCCAGCCCCAGCCCCTCGGCGAAAAATACGGTCGGCCCCGCCTCCACCTTCCGCAACTCGGAGCCAGACTCGAATGGCCGCTCCAGCACTACCAGCGCCTTTTCAACCCCGTCCCGGGGATCCTGAACCCCCTCGATCAATTTTCCGCATTCCGCTCCCTGTGCCTCCAGAGCCCAGATGCTCAGCCGCTCAACCGCCTGTCGTACCGCGTCGTCCGGATAAACCACGTGCAACCGGTAGCTTCCCTCCCCGCCGCAACCCGCCTCAAAGAGCACGGCAACAAGTAAGGGCCAAATTGCTCGAGTCCTCCTGCCCATGGCTTGCCTCGCAGGTAGCGTCTGTATCCGGCCACGCCTGTTGTGAACGGAAAGTTCCTATCACCGGCTCCGGGACCCGTCAACGACTTTGGGACACCAGAATCCGCCACCCGGGACCTGCGGATTCAAGACACCCGGGGCCAGACAGCCGCGGGCGGGTGTGCCGGGCGCACCGCCGGGCCGCCGGGGGGCAGGGCCGCGAGCAGCTCGGACACGGTGCGTCCCAGCCGGGGATGAACCGTGTTCGGGGTGATGCCGGCCAGCGGTTCCAGCACGAAGCGCCGCAGGTGCATGTGGGGATGTGGCAACACCAGCCGATCGGAAGCGATGACGTGGTCGCCCACCAGCAGCAGGTCGATGTCGATGAGGCGCGGGCCCCAGGGCTGGCGCCGCACCCGGCCCAGGCGGTCTTCGATCTCCAGGCAGGCATCGAGCAGCTGTTCCGGCGCCAGTTCCACCTCGGCCCGGGCTGCCAGGTTGAGAAAGTCCGGCTGCTCCACGCCGCCCACCGGCTCGGTCTCGTACACGGGGGAGACGGCCCGCAGGTGGATCCCGGCATGTTCGTCGAGCAGCTCGAGCGCCCGGCGCAGGTTGTCCCGGCGCCGGCCGAGGTTGCTTCCCAGAGACAGGCAGGCCGGTTCCATGTCAACCGTCCGGAGAAAACCCGGCCAGGCGATCGAGGGCCTGGTCGATGCGTTCGAGCGGTTGGGTCAGGCACAGGCGCACGAACCCCCGTCCCGAGGGACCGAAGCCCGAACCCGGCGTTACCAGCACCCCGGTTTGTTCGAGCAGGCGCTCGGTGAAGGCTACATCGTCGCCGCCGGGCACCTCGAGCCACAAGTAGAAGGTGGCCCGGGGCGGTTGCACCTCGAGGCCCAGCCGCCGCAAGCCCTCGGCCAGGAGGCGGGCCCGCCGGCGGTACTCGGCCAGAGTGGGTTCGACGATCTCCGGCCAGGCCCGCCAGGCCGCCTCTGCCGCCTGCTGCACCACCCCGAACACCCCGGAGTCGACGTTGGTCTTGAACCCGAGCAGCGCCGCCACCGCCCCGGCGTTACCGGCGGCGAAGCCCACCCGCCAGCCGGTCATGTTGAAGGTCTTGGAAAGCGAGTGGAACTCGATGGCCGTGTCTTCCGCGCCCGGCACCTGTAGCACGCCGGGGGCGGGCTCGCCGGAGAGCACCACCTCGCTGTAGGCGGCATCGCTGCAGAGCAGGATGTCGTGGCGGCGGCAGAAGTCGACGGCCCGCGCGAAGAAGTCGAGCCCGGCCACCGCCCCGGTGGGGTTGTTGGGATAGTTCAGCCATAGCAGCCGCGCCTGCCGGGCGATGCCGGGGTCCACGGCGTCGAGATCGGGCAGGAAATCATTCTCCGGGCGCAGGGGCAAGAAGACGGGACGTCCCCCGGCCAGCAGGGTGGCATTGGCATACACCGGGTAGCCCGGCTCCGGGCACAGCGCCACCTGCCCGGGCTCGAGCAGGGCAAAGGGCAGGTGGGCGATGCCCTCCTTGGAGCCGATGAGTGCCACCAGTTGCCGGTCCGGGTCCAGATCCACCCCGTAGCGTCGCTTCATCCAGGCGGCGGCGGCGCGGCGGAACTCGCCGCTGCCGGCATAGGCGGGATAGCGGTGGTTATCCGCCCTTCCCAGCGCCTGGCGGGCCGCCGCCACTATCGGCTCCGGGGTGGGCAGATCGGGATCGCCGATGGTGAAGGAGATGACGTCCACCCCGCGGGATTCGAGTTCGGCTTTCTTGCGGTCGAGGTCGGCGAACAGGTAGGGCGGCAACGACTGCAGCCGGGAAGCGGGGGAGATCATGCCTGCGGCTCTCCGCCGAAGACATCGTTCATGGTATAGCGACCCGGCCCGGACCGGGCGGCGAAACGCACCGCCGCGAGCGCCCCCCGGCAAAAGTGGTCCCGGGAGGTGGCCCGGTGAGTGAGCAGCAGTTGCTCGCCCCCGCCCAGGAACATGACCTGGTGCTCGCCCACCACGTCGCCGCCCCGGGCCGAGGCCAGGCCGATCTCGTCCTGCCGGCGCCGGCCCTGGCGGCCGTAGACCGCCTCGGCGCCTTCCCGGGCCCGGGCCACCTCCTCGGCCAGCGCCAGGGCCGTGCCCGAGGGCGAGTCGGCCTTGCCGGCGTGGTGGATCTCGAAGATCTCCGCGTGGTAGGACGGCAGCAGGCGGGCGGCCTCGGCCACCAGCCGGCGCAGCACGAACACCCCGCGGCTCATGTTGGGGGCCCACACCACGGCGATGTCCGCGGCGGCGTCGTCCAGGTGACGGGCGTCGTCGTCGCCGAGGCCGGTGATGCCGCCCACGTAGGCCACCCGTGCCTGGCGGCAGGCGGCCAGGCGTCCGGCCAGGCCGGCGGGGAGGCTGAAATCGAGCAGGCAGTCGGCGCCGGCCAGGGCGGTGGCCAGGTCCTCTCCCAGGTGTATACCCGCCGCCAGCTCCAGCCCCAGTTCCGGGTGACCGGGTCTTTCCACTGCCGCCGCCAGGGCCAGGTCTGCCGACTCGCCGATGAGTTCGAGCAGGCGCCGGCCCATGCGGCCGCGGGCCCCGCACAGGACTACCTTGATCATGACTTCTCCCCGTCGGGCAACAACCCCAGGGCGTCGAGCACCTCCTGCAGGCGCGGCCGGTTCGAGGCGGCCAGCGGCGTCAGCGGCAGGCGGATCTCCGGCCCGAACAGTCCGAGCATGCCCAGGGCCGCCTTGACGGGTATGGGGTTCGATTCCAGGAACAGCGCCTCGGCCAGCGGCAGCAGCTCGAGAAACAGCGCCCGGGCCTCGGCCAGGTCACCGGCGGCGAAGCGATCGTAGACCTGTGCCATGCGGCCGGGGTCGACGTTGCTCACCACCGAGATGCAGCCGCTGCCTCCCAGGGCCAGGAAGGGCAGGTAGGTGAAGTCGTCTCCCGACAGCAGGGAGAAGTCGCCGGGCACCAGGCGCCTGAGCTGGGCGGCGAACTTCATGTCCCCGGTGGCCTCCTTGAGGGCCACCAGGTTGGGCAGGCGGGCCAGCGCCGCCACGCTGTCGGCCGACAGGCTGACGCCGGTGCGCCCGGGCACGTTGTAGGCCACCACCGGCACGCCCACCTCGGCAACGGCGGCGAAGTGCTCGAGCAGGCCGGCCTGGGTGGGCTTTACGTAGAAGGGGGTGACCACCAGCACGCCGTCGACGCCCAGTTCTCCCAGGCGGCGGGTGGTCTCGACCGTGACGGCGGTGTTGTTGCCGCCGCTGCCGGCAATCACCGGAACGCGCCCGGCCGCGACTTCCTTGACGAGGCGCACCACCTGGAGCCTCTCTTCCAGGCTCATGGCGGCGGCCTCGCCGGTGGTGCCGCAGGCCACCAGGCCGTGGATGCCTTTTTCCAGTTGCCGGACCACCAGCGCCCGCAGGGCGGCCTCATCGACCCGGCCGTCGCGGAAGGGGGTGGCCAGCGCCGTCATCGTTCCCCGGAACATGCGTCACCTCCATCTGCCTGCCGGCAGTTCTGTCTGGCCGGGGCGGTGACTTCCTCCACCGGCGGCCGGGGCGGGCCCTTGACGCCGCAGCCGGCCAGCAACGCCCCGGTGATCAACAGCAGGCGCAGGCGCCCCGCCCCGGCCTGCTTTCCTCCCACCTTTCCCATGATGCGGGCGGCGAGGGGGTGTGCTCTCGCGCGGAGCGAAGTGAGCACGAGAGTGCAGCCCCGAGCCGCCAAGCAAGCAGCCGTTGCCATTGCGGCCGGCGCGGCATCGTTGTTGGGGGCGCCGGCCTGCTCGACGCCTGGCCGCCCTTCCTGCCGCGGGGTCATGATCAGAAGTACAGCACCAGCCGGCCCAGGATGCGGTGGGCGATGTTTCCACCGTCGTCCTGGTTGGCCTCGCCGATGCCGCCCCGGGCCATGTCGTCGCCCAGATCGTCCATGCCGTTGAAGGGAATGAGCAGGCCGTAGGCGATACCGGCGTGGAAGTTGTCATCGGAGAAGTAGAAGATGTCCAGGTTGAACTCCAGTCCCAGCGGGTGGCTCTTGCCCCGGGTGGAGTCGCTGTAGATGGCGCTGGAGTATACCGCCGAGAGCTTGGCCCCGAAACCCTCGGCCACGTCGTAGCGCACCGAGGGCTTGAGGTAGAAGGCGTCGGTGACGGTGCCGACGATCTCCCGCCAGAGGATCATGTCCACGTGGTAGTCGAGGTTGAAGCGGAAGTTGTTGATGTTGGTGTCGCCGTGGGCGTAGGAGAACTGCTTCTCGGCGAAGGGGCGCACCCCCATGCCGGGCGAGTTGTCGCCGCTGGCGAAGCCCAGCTCCAGGCCCAGGATGAGCTTGTCGTCGAGCATCCGGTAATCGCCCTGCAGTACCGCGCCGAATTGCATGATATCGACGCTGCCCTCGGCCAGGGCCCCGATGAGGTTGCCGTCGGCGTCCAGGTTGTGGCCCACGTTGGTGTAGCCGATCTTGCCGATGATGGCCACGGCCTCCAACTCCAGGCGCAGCTTGCCCCACATGAAGCGCACCCAGATGTCGGGGATGTAGACCTCGGCGTTGCGCACGGCGTAGTCGTCGATGGCCTGGCGGGAACCGGAAGCCGGATCGGCAGGTGATCTGGTGTTGTAGTCGATGGCGTCCAGTGCCTGGTTGCGGTAGACGAAGTAGAAGCCGTAATTGAGTATCCAACCGCCCTGCAGCAGCTCCCGCCTGATGTCCTCGGGCTTGTCGCGCTTGAACACCGCCAGGATGTAGGAGTTGACGTCATCGAGCTGGTCGAGATCGAGGTTCTGCCCGTTGTACTCGTTGCTCCAGGAAAAGTAGGGACCCTCGGAGGTGAAGTCGATCATGGGCACCACGTAGTGGCCGAACAGCTTGGTGGCGAAGAGGATGCGGTCGGCGGTGGAGCCGTAGTCGCAATCGAAGCACTGGCCGGTCAGGCCCAGGTAGTGGGGCTGGGTGACGTAGGGACCGTTGTCGTGGTGGGCGGGACCGCCGTCGTTGGCCAGCAGTCCCAGGCCCCAGTGGCTGGGCATGCGACCGAAACGCAGCAGGCCCAGCGGGGTCATCACCTCGCCCCAGACCCTCTTCACGGTGATGCTGTCGCGCAGGGAGTTGAAGCCGGCGGTAGGGGGGATCTGGCCGGGGCTGAACATCACCAGCGGGTAGTACTGGTTCTGGGGATAACCGTCGGGAGTGGAGCCGAGGATGAGGTTGTCGAGGATGTCGATCTGGGCCATGATGCGCACATCTTCCGAAACGTTGATGGTGGGCTCCAGGCGGAAGCGCATGTTGGCCATGGCCAGGGTGTCGTGGCGGTCGGTGGCCGAACGTGGAAACTGGGGGTAACTGACGCCGCGATCCTCGGGGTCGGAATAGGTGCGCGGGTGCAGCCCCAGGTCGGCCCCGTCGTTGAGGTCGGCGCGCAGGCGCAGGTAACCGTGCAGATCGAGGATGTTGAGCGGCATCTTGCTGGCTGCCGTCGCCTGTTCGTCCACCTCCTCGAAGCCCGCGGGCAGGACGTCGCCGCTGGTAGTGGTTTCTTCAACCTCGGGCTCGGGCAACTGGGGCAGCGGCGGCGGGGACTCGCCCGCCTGTTGATCGCCGGCCGGTTGTGCCTGCTGCTCGCCTGGTTGCGACGGCCGTACCTGCTCGCCGGCCGCCTTGTCGGGGGACTGCTCGTCGCCCTTCTTTTCTTCCTGGGCCTGGGCTTCCACCGTTTTTTCGGGCGTGGCAGCCATGGTCACCACCGGGAATCCCACCGGAATTGCCAGCAGTACCGCCAGCATGAAAAAATTCCACCTGCGCATGATGCCTCCCTTGCAGCTTGCCAGCCGGGGGATCGCAAAACACCGCGACCCGCTTGCAGAAAACGGCCCTGGCTGTAACACATGGCCGGCTGGAGTGTCAAGGTGCGCTTGACCCTCGCCGAGAGCCCATGCTAATTTGAAATGTTTGGAAAATGGAGAGTTACGGAGATGAACAGGAGCAACAACAGCCAGAGGGGAAATTCCGGGACAGGGACGATTGCTACCGGGTGGCGGGCCGGGAAAATGGCCGGGTTGTTGATGCTGGCGCTGCTGCCGCTGCTGGTGCTGGGCCTGTACTGCGGGGGAGCCTCGCAGACGGGACTGTGGCTGCGCATACTCAGCCCCGACGTGAGCATCACTCATGTTCGCCTGCTCATCTATGACGCCACCTCTTTCTCCAGCGAGCCGGTCAGGAAGATCGACGTGCCCGATCCTCCCTACTCCGAGGCCCGCAAGCTGTATCCCAATGCCAGCGAAGAGGCCAACCAGCTGTGGGTGCTGATCCTGGCCGGGCAGACCGTCAACGAGAGCATTCGCGTGGTGGGCATCGGCTACCGCCTGCAGGAAGGAGGAGAACGGGAGGTGGCCCGCGGGGAACTGTCCCGGCTGGTGTTCCAGCCCGGGGCCATCCTCGACCTGCAGGATGCCGAGGGCAACAGCCTGAGCCTGGGTCTCGAGGGCTGCCAGGACGAGGACGAAGATGGCTACTGTCCGCCCTCGGACTGCGACGACGATCCAGCGACGGGCGCCCAGATCAATCCCGGCATGGACGAGGCCTGCGACGGCCTGGACAACGACTGCGACGGGGCTGCCGACGAGGGGTGTCCCTGCAATCCCGGAGACGAACGTGATTGCTGGCCGCAGTGGGCTCGCGATATCGCCACGGTGTGCCTGGCCAGCCAGGATCCCCATTGTCCCTGCTCCCAGGGGCGGCAGCGATGTGAAAACGGTACCTGGGGCCAGTGCCTGGGCCTGGTGGTTCCCCAGCCGGAAGGCCAGTCCGTCGGCGAGGCTCCCGACGAGCAGGGTGTGCCCTGTCAGGACAACTGCCGTGATGCCCAGGGCCAGCCGGTGGAATGCGGCGTCGAGGATTTCAGCTGCTATCCCAGCTGCTCCGACGACGGTGTCGACAACGACTGTGATTTCTACGCCGACGCCCGGGATATCGGCTGCGGCGGTTGCCGGCCCGGCCAGTCGCGGGGGTGCTATACCGGCCCGGAGGGAACCCAGAGCAACCCTCCCTGCCACGAGGGCCTGCAGTTTTGCCAGGATGACGGCACCTGGCCGGCGGAGTGCGACGGCGAGACCACTCCCATGGGTTGGACACCGGAGAATCCCACCGGGGCCCAGGAGTTCGACCACTGCAACGGCATCGACGACGATTGCGACGGTGTCACCGACAACGTCACCCAGGCCCCGGCCTGCAGCCTGAACCAGGGGTGCTGCCGCGACGCCCGCAAGTCCTGTGTAGGCGGCGTCTGGGTGGACTGCGGCGATGCCGAATACCAGCAGTTCGCCCACGACGCCTGCTTCGATCCCGTCCTGGGGGAGGACCACCAGTACTTCGCCCACCAGGAGGACATGAGCCTGTGCGATGGTATCGACAATGACTGCAACGGCACCCCCGACGACGCCATCGACGGCGTGTGCCAGTGCCAGGAGGGCTGGTCGAGCGTCTGCGAGGATCGGGAAACGGGCGAGTGCGTGCCGGGCTACTGGATCTGCGTCGACGGCGAGGTGGTGATGGACGACCACTGCCACCCCCCCGAGCCGGAGATCTGCGACAACAAGGACAACGATTGCGACGGCATCACCGATCGCAACGAAGATGCCCGCCGGGATTGCATCGACCGGCTGGGCGCCATCGAGCACGCCCGGGTCATCGATTGTATCGCCGGCAGTTGCATCTGCGCCTGCGACGACGACTGGTGGAGCCTGGACGGCGACGAGTGCGGTGGTTGCGAGTACAACTGTATCCAGACACCCGGCAACGTGGAGCGCTGCGATTCCCGCGACAACAACTGTGACGGTACCACCGACGCCGGAGATCCCCTGGCCACCCCTACCGGCCTGTGTCCCAATCGCAACCAGGCCTACGTCCCCGCCGACCCGGCGGCGGCCTGCATCGACGGCGCCTGCCAGTACCAGTGCAACGCGGACTACGGCGACTGCAACAATGACCTGAGCATGCCGGTGCCCTATCCCGGGGAAAACGACAGCAGCGACGGCTGCGAGGTCTACCTGCCCACCTCCGATAACAACTGTGGCACCTGCGGCAACGACTGCACCGACGATTACCCCCACGCGGTGGGAGCCTGCAACGCCAACAGCTGCTACCTGGATCACTGCCAGTTCGGCTGGGGCAACTGCAACGGCAGCAGCGGCGACGGTTGCGAGGAGTTCCTGGCCACCAGCCACGATCACTGCGGTGCCTGCGACAACAACTGCGGCGCCAATGCCCACTGCACCCTGGGCATGTGTGCTTGCGACGACGGCTGGGCCAACTGCAACGGTTCCTGGTCGGACGGCTGCGAGATAAACATCATGAGCGACGGCAACAACTGCGGCAGCTGCGGCAACGTCTGCCGCAACGACCACGGCAGCACCAGCTGCAATTCGGGCACCTGCGTCCCGGTGTGCGTCGGTCTCTGGGGCGACTGCGACTCCAGCCGGGAAAACGGCTGCGAGACGCCGCTGAACACCCTCAGCGACTGCGGCTCCTGCGGCCAGAGCTGCGGCCTGGCCCATGCCGCGGAGAGCTGTTCGACGGGAAGCTGCGTGATTACTTCTTGCAGCAGCGGTTGGGGCAACTGCGACGGCATCGACAGCAACGGCTGCGAGAACAGCCTTGATTCGCTGAGCGATTGCGGTTCCTGCGGCACCAGCTGCAGTCGCGCCCACGCCACCGCCTCCTGCGCGGGAGACACCTGCCACATCGCCTCCTGCAACGAAGGTTGGGGCAACTGCAACAACGTCGACTCCGACGGTTGCGAGAACAGCCTCGATTCCCTGAGCGACTGCGGCTCTTGCGGCACCACTTGCAGCCGCGCCCATGCCACCGCTTCCTGCTCGGGGGACACCTGCCACATCGCCAGCTGCAACTCTGGCTGGGACGACTGCAATGGTATCGATAGCGATGGCTGTGAGGAGGATCTCAACAACGATGCCGCCAACTGCGGCTCTTGCGGCAACAACTGCGGGCAGAACGCCTATTGCTCCTCGGGCAGCTGCACCTGCAACAGCGGCTGGGCCAATTGCTCGGGCGGTTGGGCCGACGGCTGCGAGACGCCGCTCGGTACCGTGGCCAACTGCCGCTCCTGCGGCGAAAACTGCAACGACGGCGAGGTGTGTACCAGCGATTCCTGCGACACCACCACCGGCTGCGTGAACACCCCGGTAACCGATGGCACCGAGTGCGGTTCTCGTTACTGTGACGGCTTCGAGTACCGCCGGCAGACCTGCCAGTCGGGAACCTGCTCGGGCAGTGCCCTGGTCGAGGACTGCAACGACGGCGAGGTGTGTACCAACGACTCCTGCAGCCCCTCCTCGGGCTGTTCGCACAGCAACAACGACGGTGTCGAGTGCGGCTCCCGCTACTGCGACGGCTTCGAGTACCGCCGGCAGGTCTGCTCGGGCGGCACCTGCTCGTCGAGTTCCCTCATCGAGGACTGCAACGACGGCGAGGTGTGTACCAACGATGCCTGCAGTCCCTCCTCGGGCTGCAGCCACACCGACAACGACGGCGCCGAGTGCGGCTCCCGCTACTGCAACGGCTACGAGTACCGCCGGCAGGAATGTTCCGGGGGCACCTGCTCGTCGAGTTCCCTCGTCGAGGACTGCAACGACGGCAATGTTTGTACCAACGACTCCTGCAGTGCCTCCTCGGGCTGTTCGCACAGCAACAACGACGGCGTCGAGTGCGGCCTGCGCTACTGCAACGGCCTGGAATTCCGCATGCAGACCTGCTTGGGAGGAAGCTGTTCATCGGACGCCCTGGTGGAAAACTGCAACGACGGAAACGTCTGTACCGACGACAGCTGCTCCAACACCAGCGGCTGCGGCCACGTCAACAACAGTGCTTCCTGTGACGACGGTGTCTTCTGCAACGGCGCCGATACCTGCTCGGGGGGAACGTGCAGCAACCACGCTGGTGACCCCTGCGCTCCCTACGGAGATGCCGACTGCGACGGCGGCTGTGACGAGGTCGCCGGCGGTTGCAGCGCCCACGAGCCGGAAGGTTCTGCCTGCAGCAACGGCTCCTGCCAGCTGGGCGGCAGTTGCGGATGCAATAGCGGCTACGCCGATTGCAACTCCAACGACGACGACGGCTGCGAGTGCGACACCGGCGCCGGCAACTACTGCAACGGCAGCAGCTGCGATCCCTGCCAGGTCGATGACCACTGCGGAGGCAGCTGTGTGAATTGTACCGCGCAAACGGCCGACAAGAAATGCATCAACCGCGGGGGGGGCGTGTACAGCTGCGGTTGCTTGAGCGACAGTGACTGCGGAGGATCGCTGCCCAACTGCGACAACGCCACCAAGATCTGCGAGCCCTGAGCTGATCGCGGCCGGTGCGGCCGGTGCGGGTGGCCGCCGCCGGCAAGCGCTTACTGGTCGTCCGGGTCCCTTTGGCCGGGGACGCCGGCGGCCGGCGTGGCCGTGCCGTTTACGGACCAGGCCGGCACTCCCGGGGGCAGGTCGGGGGGAATGCGCCGGATGATGTCGGCAGGTGGCCTGATGAGCATGGCCCCGTTGGGGATCTCCCGGCCCTGGGCGATGGTGACGTCGAGGCCGGCCCAGCAGCCGTGTCCGAAGCAGGCCCCCAGTAGCTTGTTGTCGATCTCCTGCAACCGTCCCTGGTGGTACACCCGGGTCTTTCCCGCGGCGCGGAGATCGATCACCCATACCCGGGAAGTGAGAGCGCAGCGACTGCCGAACAGGCAGGCCTGGATGCCGTTGACGCACAGGTCGCTGTCCGGGTAGCCGGCGCAGAAGACCATGGTGGAGTTCTTGGAGTTTTTGAAGGCGTCGCCCACCACCGAGAAGTAGACGTTGGCCCGGTCCTCGATGGTGACGTTGTTGCCGATGAGGCAGCCGCGCACCAGGGCGTAGGCGCCGATGTGCACGTTGTCTCCCAGCAGCGAGCCTTCCACCCGGGCGGTGGGATGCACCACGCAGCCGCGCCCGAAGTGGTTGGCCCGCCCCAGCAGCCCCAGCAGGAAGCCGGTCCGGGAAAGACGCCCGCGCAGCAGGCAGCCCAGGCCCGCGCCCAGCAGCTTACCGGCGCTCCAGAGCTTGTGGTCGAGCACCCGCTCCACCCAGGCCACCTGGATGGAAAGCTGGTTGGCCCAGAGCAGGTGTACCCAGTGGCGCAGGTGCATGACGATGCTGGAGGTGACCGGGTGCTGGTAATGGCTGAAGCCGGAGATGTGCCGGGGGGCGGGCATGCGCAGGACCTTTTCCCGGAAGCGGGCCCGCAGGGGCCGGGCTTGTTGCAGGCATTGCTGCAGGGCGGCCTCGCCGGTGGGAGGTTGTTCGCTCCTGACGAAGTACAACCGGTACAGTGCCAGCCGTTCACCGTCCTGCTGCCCCTCGTCGAGATCCTGCAGCGAGCGGGTGCGCTTGAGCAGCAGCGAATCGGCCGGCAGGCCGCAGCGGCTGCTGCCGGGATGGGCGGGGGCGCGCCGCGCGAAATCGTCCAGCACCCGCCGGGTGAAAAAGACGTCATCCCAGGTCAGGAAGAACTCGCGCTCGGTGATCTGCGCGGCCGACTCGATGCGTTCCACGCCGATGCCCTGCCGGGCGAAAAGTTGTTCCTGCCACTGGTGCAAGGGACGGTTGCCGATCATCGACCGGGATACCGGGTCGCCGAAGGGGTGGATGGTCACGCCGGAGGGCAGGATGTAGGCCTTCATGAGCACCTAGGGTACGGGGCGGACGAGGATACGTCAACTCAGTACATTTCCAGACGGTGACGGCCGGCGGGAACCTCGAGCGAGAGCAGGCCCTGGTTCCAGGAAAAGGTAAGGGGATTGCCGTCCAGGGTGACCTGGCCGGGTTCGTCGGGACAGTACACGCTGACCGTCACGGTGCTGGCCGCCCGGGTGATGAGCAGGTGCGGATCGTCGGCGCTGGCGGCGTGCTCGGTGCGGGCGAACAGGCTCAGGGGAGACTGCGCCTGCACCAGTACCTGGCCGGAGTTTTCCAGGCGGGTGAGCTCGCGTCCCCAGAAGGCGGGTCGATCCCGGCGGATTCCACCCATCAGGCCCTGAACGGTGAGGCCGGCCAGGGTCGCGGGCGCTCCGCTGAAGGGCCAGATGTTCACAACCACGTTCCCGTTGCCGTCGTACAGGCGTACTCCCTCGGCGTTCGTGACGGTCAGGGGTTCCGCTTCGAGTCCGGCGTCGAACCAGGCGGCCACCAGCGAGGAAGCGGCGGCGGCGTGGTAATCGCGCCGCAGCCGGTATCCCAGCTGGAAAGGCTCCAGGTTTTCGTTGTAACCACCGGCGTCCAGGTCCTGTTCCGGCACGAATAAACCCGGTTCCACCACGGCGGACCAACTCGACGAGGAGCAGTCCTTGACGTGCAGGGCCGGTGCCGCATCCTGGGGCCGGAGCAGCCAGCTGCCGCTGCCCTGGTCCTCCCAGGGGTTCTCCAGGCGGCGCTCCCGGTAGGAATAGCTCCGGTTTTCCGAGGTGGGGGGATCGGTGCGGTAACTGTGCAGCAACCAGGTGAAGGTGACCGGCTGATCGGCCTCCATGACGTCCCGCACCAGGAAAATGCCGGGCGTTATGCCGACGACTTCTCGTTGCCAGCTTTGCAGATGGGGAGACTGGTACATGGGGGTGGGATCGGCCACCAGATCGAAGTAGGCCGTGCTGGCCAGCAGGAAGGGAAGCGTAGCCCAGTGCTGGGGATCCACCGCCGCCATCCACTGCCGGTCCTGGCCGTATTGGCCGGTGCCGTCCACCAGGATGAGGTTGTGTTCGTCGGTCATTTTCCAGTAGGAGTAGCCGTAGTCGGTGATGTAGGGCACGCCCGCGCGATGCAGGATGAAGTGGCCGGCATCCGGCTGTTCGTGACCGCCGAAGTAGGAGCCGGCCTTGAGGGAGAAGTAGGTGGCATCGTTGTTCCAGGAGGAACGCCAGACGAAGATCCCCTTGTTCTCGAAGACGCTCCAGGGAGGCAGCGTGTCCGGGTCGACGGCCACGACGGTGGGATCGTACCACAAGTAGGAAAAGGCGGTTAGCCGGGGCCACTGCAGGTTTTCCGCCAGCCACTGGGCATGGCCGTTGTCGAGCCGCGCTGCCAGCCAGGCCTGGATGGTGCGGGGAGGGTTGTAGTGATAGGGGGGGCAGTCACCGAAGTTGGCAGGGCCGCCGTAGTTGTCGTCTCCTCCCGGGGTGATGGAGTACAGGTCCCAGAGGATGGAGTTGGCGAACCAGGGAGTGCTCAGTGCGCTCTGCCCGCCCAGCACCCGGTCGCGCATGTCCAGCCAGGGAAACAGGTTTATCTGCCCGTAGGAGTGGTAGGCGACGCCTTCGTTGCTGGTACCGTCGGCCTCGAGTACGCTCAGGATCACCGACAGGTTGGCCTCGGTCCTGTCCTGCCAGGCTTGCCGGCGCTCCTCCTCCATCTCCTCCTGCAACACGTAGGCGACCGCCGCCACTCCGGCGTTTCTGATCCAGTAGTGGTTATTGGTCACCGTTACGTAGTGGGTCCAGTCGATGTCCGGGTAGTGGCGCAACCAGCCCCGCTCGATGAAGTCGTCCACCAGGTCGGCCAGGCGGGTTCTCAATTCCCGGCGCTGGTCGGGGGTCAGGCGCTGGTAGTGCCAGTCGTAGGCCAGGGCCAGGGCGGTGAAGAAGTGGCCCACGGTGAGATCGTAGTTGTTGAAGGGGCGCTCGCTGGAAGTCCAGTTGGGGTAACGCAGCATCTTGAAGAAGTAATTCCAGAGCAGTTCATCATAGGGCTGGCCGGGGTCCAGCAGTTGGATCAACGCCAGGTTGATGAGGCGGTCGGCATAGCTGCGAATGTCCCGGCCCGGCCCCGGATCGTCCATGGGCTCCGGGTAGCCCGCCGCCATGCCCAGCATGGTGTTCCAGATCTCGGCGTGGCTGTCGTTGCGGCGCGCCCGCAGCTGGTCGAGCTCGGTGGCGGAAAACAGCAGGCGGGGATGCTGCGGGTGCCGGAACTCGATCCGCGCGCGCCGGGTCTCGTTGCCCGAGCGTGTCTCGATGGTCCAGCTGCCCGGGGGGTGGGCGACAGTCAGCAGCAGCGGCGGCGTCGACTCCCAGATCCAGCCGTTGTCCACCCGCTGCATGTCCAGGGGCAGCTCGGTACCGTCGGCCAGTGTCAACAGCGCGCTCACCGGCAGGCTGTTTCCCGGGGTGGATACCACCACTCGCAGGGTGTCGTCGGGAAAATAAAAGGTCCCCTCCACGGGTTCGACGATATTCAGGTCCCGCGATTCCGGAGACGACAGCTGCACCCCGGGCTTGAGGGCATCGAAGAGGTCGACGATGTCGTTCTTGTCCTCGGCGGCCATCCACAAGGCGGAAAAGTACCGGTCGCCGCCGGCGCTGTAGCCATAGGAATCGAAGATCTCCGTGGGGCCGTCTTCCGCGTCGGCCCTGATGACTCCGCGGTGGGGAATGAACCAGCCGAAGCCCCGGCCGCTGTTCTGGTCGTACACCACCAACCAGCGCATGTTGGTATCCCAGATCTTGGCGATCGATTCGTCACCGCGAGTGTCGGAAACCATCCTGTCGTAACTGTCGCTGAGATAGAGATACCTGCTGCTCCAGTCGTTGGAGGAAAAAGTGAGATCCGGGGCGGAGGTACTCACCGCAATGGTAAACTGCAGGAAGGGCCAGTCACGAAATACGCGCTGGGTCATGGTCAGGAGGTGGTCGACCGGGTCGTGGCGGTTCCAGGTCACCGCGCAGGCACCCTGGAACTCGTCGGCGTCGAAGTGGATTGCCGAGAAGGGTTCCGCCTCTACCGCCTGGGTCTGGTAGACGGTGGTGTTGGATTGCAACTGGTAGGAGTTGCTGAACCCCTCGGCAACCCTCCAGTCGGCGGCGAGGAGCCGTAGAGTGGCGGCGCCGGAAGTGCGGCGTCCGCTGAGCAGGCGTCCCGCGGCCTCGTCCACCTCCCGTGACAACTCGCAGCAGCCCCCGGAAATGGCGATACGGGAACCGGGCAACTGCTGCCTGGTGACCCATCCCGTGTCCCGCCACTGCCAGGGCTCCGGGGTGGCCGCGGTACGGTAGTAGACCAGAAACTGCCTGCTGGTACCGGCGGGGGTTACTCCCGGCGCGGTAAAGGCCACCTGGGTGACTCCACCGTCGGGATTGGCGAAGGCCCAGCCCGGGAGCGGCTGCGCTTGACCGTCGGGCCGGCGCTCGAACACGGCGATGTCCCGGAGCACGAACTGGTTCGGTTGGTCGATGGTGACCAGGACCGGCAAGTCGGTTCGCGCCCGCTGCGGATGCGGCATGAGGGTAACCGTCCTGCGAAAGGTAAGGTCATGACGATCCCAGTCCTGCTCGGGAACCGGGCCGGGATCGCCGCCCGCCTCGTCGGCCTCACCGCCGGCATCATCTTCCTGGTCTCCGAAGTCGGCGGCCGGATCCCCTGCCTCGGCTCCCGAAGCATCGCCATCTTCGCAAGCGGCGTCGGGACTCCGGGAGATGTCGCCGCGGCAGCCGAGGAAGGCCAGCGATGACAAGACCACCAGCAACAGGTTACGACCATGCAGACGCAAGCGGCACCTCCGGTGTGGTTGGTGGAGCCTCCAGGGGGGATTATATCGTAAACCGCAGGTGAAGTTTCCTTCCCGGATAGGGAGAGAAGCGGGTTTTTTTGCCAGGCGCCGGCCAGGAGGCTACACTGGAGGCGATGCGCTGGCGCTTGGTTCTGATGCTCGGGTCGCTGGCAATGGCGACAGGACCGGCCGGGGCGGCGCCGCCCTGGCGGCCACAGGCCACCGTGGAGGCTTCCCGCTGGCCGCCCGCCCGGCCGCGGCGGCGGGCGCCACCACGGGCGCGGCTTTCCGAGACGGCCCGGCGGGAGCTGGACCAGGTGCTGGCGGAAGGCCGTCTGTGGCTGGCCCGTGGTCGTTATCGCCGGGCCAGCGAAAAATTTTCCCGGGCCCTGGAGATCGATCCCGGCAACCACCAGGCTCGCCTGGACCGTGCCCGGGTGCTGCTCTGCCTGGGTTACCTGCGCTGGAACCTGCCGGCTGTTCGCCAGGCGGCAGAGGATCTGCAGCGGGTCCTGCAGCAGGTGACCGGGCAGGGTGCCGAGGCCAGGTTGCTGGAACTGGCCCGGAACCTGCAGCGACGCATCGAAAAAACCGCCCGCTGGCGGGCCGCATCCCGGGCACGGAGGCGCTCGGGGACGAGAAGCCCGCGGCCCCGGCGATCTCCGGGGGAGGGAAAGCCTGGGAAATAGGCGCGTCTTGTGCTAATTAGCGGCGTCATGGACAAGCGGTTGTTGCTCAAGAATTTCACCCGGCAACACGCACCCCACTGGGAAGAGCCCTTCCGGTCCTGGGTGGACGAGGAGTTTCCGGAGCAATTGCCGGAGAAGGCCTCCTTGCTGGAGTTGTGCTGCAGCGACGGGGGCCTGACCCGCCTGGTGGCCGAGCGCCTGCCCGAGGGGGGACGGCTGATCGCCACCGATGACATACGCGAGCTGATGGACCTGGCCCGCCAGCAACTGGGCCAGGCCATCGGCAAGAAGGTGTTCTTCAAGAGGGAAACGCCGGAGGAGCTTTCCTTCGCGCCGGCTACCTTCGACGGCATATACTGCGCCGGCTTGCCGCCGGCGTACCGCCTGGACCGGGTCCTGGCCGAGTCCTCCCGCTTGCTGCGCAAGGATGGTTTCCTGCTGCTGGGAGTGGCCATGCAGGGCAGCTTCTGCGAGTTGTTGGATGTATTCCGGGAGGTGCTGGAGAAAGAGGACCTGATCAGCGCCCAGGATGAATTGGATCGTCTGCTGGAGCGCTTTCCCCGGCGCGGCCAGCTGCAGCGGCTGCTGTCGGCCCACGGTTTCATCGATGGGCGCATCAAGCAGCGCACCTATACCATGAAGTTCGAGCGGGGCCTGGAGCTGGTTTCCTCGGTGCTGGTGCAGAGGCATTGCCTGGAGGCCTGCCTGGAGCTGATTGCCGACCGGGGTTGGCGTGAGGGCATTCTGGCCGGCATGGTTCGTTCCCTGGATACCTACTTTCCCGGGGGCATCGAGCTCACCATAGAAATGGGCCGCCTGCAGGCCGACAAGCTCTGAAGGCGCGGGCTGGTCTCCGGGCCGACTGCCGCGGATGTCGCCGGCTCAGTGGTTGCGCCGTCGTTCCAGGCCGTAGTTCTGTACCTTGCGGATGAGGTTGCGCCGGCTGATACCCAGGGTCTCGGCCGCCCGGGTCTTGTTCCAGCGGGCCCGCTTGAGGTGATCGAGGATCATGGTGCGTTCGAGTTGTTCGATGGCCGCCGGCAAGGCGGTCTGCTCGCCGGAACCCTGGGGCGAGTAGACCTCGTAGCGGATGCGCGGAGACAGGAACTCCTCGCGGATGACCTCGTCGTCGCTGCACAGCACCAGCAGCCTCTCGATCTCGTTTTCCAGCTCGCGCACGTTGCCCGGCCAGTTGTAGTCGAGCAGCCGTTGCAGGGAGCCGGCGGAAAGACGTACCTGTCGCTCCGGGGCATGCTTGTGCAGGAAGTGTTCCACCAGCAGGGGGATGTCCTCCCGGCGTTGGCGCAGGGACGGCAGGGTGACACCGATGACGTTGACCCGGAAGTAGAGATCCTCCCGGAACAGGCCCCGCTCCACCAGTTGCTTGAGATCGCGGTTGGTGGCGGCGATGATGCGCACGTCGACCCGCTTCTCCCGGGTGCTGCCCACGGGGATGAAGGTGCCTTCCTGCAGGATGCGCAGCAGCTTCACCTGCAACGCCGGGCTCATGTCGCCGATCTCATCCAGGAAGAAAGTGCCACCGTCGGCCACCTCGAACAACCCTTTCTTGTTGCCCACGGCCCCGGTGAAGGCCCCCCGGGAATGACCGAACAGTTCGCTGTCGAGCAGGTTGTCGTTGAAGGCGGAGCAGTTCTGCACCACGAAGGGACGCTGGGCGCGCGCCGAGTTGAAGTGGATGGCCCGGGCCACCAGCTCCTTGCCGGTGCCGTTCTCGCCCTCGATGAGTACGGTGGCGTCGGTTGCGGAGATCTTGTCCAGCAGCCGGTACAGTTCCTGCATGGGTTGGCTCTTGCCGACGATCTGGTCGTAGCTGGAGCGATCGGCCAGTTGCCGGGTCAGGCGATCCAGGCGGCGCTCCTTGCGGGCCATCTCCTCTCGGTAGACCAGGATCTCGGCCACCACCAGCTCGATGAGTTCGGCCAGGGTCTGCTCGTCCTCCGGGGCCAGAACGGTGGTGCGGGCCAGGGCCGATTCGACTTCGCGGGCCCCCAGCCCCAGCTCGTCGCAGCGGGCGAATATCGTGGCCCGCTGGCTGTCGAGTTCGCGCGCGCACAGGGCGCCGCCGGCCAGCACCAGCCCCAGCAGTTCGCCCTCGACCTCCAGGGGTACGAAGAACTCGCTCAGGCCGGCGTGGCACAGGTAGGTGGAGGCCCCGCAGCCGCCACCGGCACGGTACTGCTCCAGCATGCCGGCCGCGGTGGCGGCGCAGCGCTCGCGACCGGCGGCGGTGGATTGCACCAGTTCGCACAGCGGCCGGCGGGTGGCGAAGCGTTCGAAGCGGCCACCCTGCAGCAGGCTGCCATCGGGCTCGGCGAAACCCAGCCCCAGGTTCCAGCGACGGTTGAGCATTTCGGCCAGCCGCCTTATCACCCGCAGCTCGGCTATGCTGTTCCACTCGGGCATATGATTTCTCTTATCATGCGGGCGCAGCGCCGGCAAGATAGAGGGCCACGATGATGCTGGCCTGGCGGGCACGGCTGCGGTAAGTTCTTCTCCCGGTGCAGGAGGTGGACATGAACGCCAAGCAGGCCGCCCGGCGCGTGGAACGGTTGCGTCGCGAGATCCGCGAACACGATCATCGCTACTACGTGCTCGACGACCCCCTTGTCTCCGATGCCGAGTACGACGAGCTCATGCGCGAGCTGGTCGAGCTGGAACGGCGTTTTCCGGAACTCGACAGCGACGATTCACCGAGCCGCCGGGTGGGCGGACGGCCCCTCGATTCCTTCGCTTCCTTCAGGCATCCCACACCCATGCTCAGCTTGCAGAACGTCTTCGGCGACGACGAGTTCCTGGAGTTCGACGCCCGCCTGCAGCGCGAGCTGGGTGGCAAGGAGGAAATCGAGTACATGGCCGAGCCCAAGCTCGACGGGGTGGCGTTGGAGCTGGTTTACGAAGAGGGCAAGCTGACCGCGGCCGCCACTCGCGGCGATGGTCTTACCGGGGAGCTGGTGACGGAGAACGCCCGCACCATCAGGGTGATTCCCCTGCGCCTGGAGACACCGCCCGCGGGCACGGTACCCCGGCGACTGGTGGTGCGCGGCGAGGTGATCATCAAGAGACGGGATTTCGAACGCCTCAATGCCCGGGCCGCCGACCGCGGCGAGAAGACCTTCGCCAATCCCCGCAACGCCGCCGCCGGCTCGCTGCGGCAACTCGACTCGCGCATCACCGCTTCCCGGCCGCTGAGCGCCTTCTTTTATGCGGCGGGCGAGCCCGTGGCGGAGGTGGAATCGCAGCGGGAGTTTCTCGACTACCTGGCCGCGCTGGGACTGCCGGTAAACCCGCTGCCCCGGCTGTGCCGCGGCCCGGAGCAGGTACTGGAGTTCTACCGCGAGCTGCTCGCCCGGCGCTTCGAGCTGCCCTACGAGGTGGACGGAGTGGTGATCAAGGTGAACAGCTTCGCGCTGCAGAGGCGCCTGGGCGAGATCTCCCGTTCCCCGCGCTGGGCGGTGGCCTACAAGCTGCCGCCGGTGCAGCGCACTACCACGGTGCGAAAAATCGTGGTGCAGGTGGGCCGCACCGGCCAGCTCACCCCGGTGGCCGAACTGGAACCGGTGCCGGTGGGAGGTGTGGAGGTGTCGCGAGCCACGCTGCACAACCAGGACGAAGTGGAGCGCAAGGACGTGCGCCCGGGAGACCGGGTACTGGTGCAGCGGGCCGGAGACGTCATTCCCGAGGTGGTCAAGGTGGTAGATGCCGATCGGCCCGGTCGCCCGCCGCCCTTCCGCATGCCGGAAAGCTGCCCGGTGTGCGGCGCCCGGGTGGTGCACGAACAGGGCCAGGCGGCCCACCGCTGCAGCAATGTCAACTGCCCGGCCCAGCTCAAGGCCACCCTGCGCCATTTCGCCGGCCGCGGGGCCCTGGACATCGAGGGGCTGGGCGAAAAACTGATCGACCAACTGGTGGAGCGCGGGCTGGTGCGGGATGCCGCCGACCTGTACCGGCTCGACCGGAAGACCCTGGCCGGGCTCGAGCGCATGGGGGAGAAGTCGGCGACCAACCTGGTGGAGGCGCTCGAGCGCAGCAAGCGGACATCCTTGGCCCGCTTCATCTTCGCCCTGGGCATCCGCCACGTGGGTGAGCACGTGGCCGGGCTGCTGGCCCGGGCCTTTGGCGGGCTGGAGGCACTGGCGGAGGCCGATGTCGAGCGCCTGCAGGCCATCGACGGTATCGGCCCCGAGGTGGCCGAGAGCATCCGGGTGTTCTTCGGGCAGCCGGAAAACCGCCGCCTGGTGAAGCGGCTGCTCGCCGCCGGCATCGAGCCCCGGCCCCCGGAGCAGGTGGCCGGGGGGAAAAGGCCGCTCGAGGGTCAGACGGTGGTGTTGACCGGGACGCTGTCGAGCATGGACCGGCGCACGGCCAAGGAACTCATCGGGCGGCTGGGCGGCAAGGTCAGCTCGGCGGTCAGCGGCAAGACCGACCTGGTCGTTGCCGGAGACCGGGCCGGGTCCAAGCTCGACAAGGCCCGCCGGCTGGGGGTGCGGGTTATCGACGAGGTCGAGTTCCTCGAGCTAGCCGGCCGCCAACCAATGCTGCCCAGGAGCTGAAGCTCGGACCAGGTCGATCTGGAAGCTGGTTCCCGCCTCGGCCACCAGGCCCGCGAGTTTTTCCTTGGTGTGGGTGGAAGGCACCCGCAGCGGGTGCAACAAGGGCGTGGCGCAGGCGAATAGCAGGGGCAGAACTGCCAGGGCGACGAGGCGTCGCCCCTCGGGTACCGATCTTTGCTTCATGGCGGCTCCACGCCGCGGGCCTGGTTGACGTTGATACGGGCCTGCACGGCGTTGGCGCCGGCGTTGGCCGAGACCACGTCGAAACCCTTCTCGAACAAGGCTTGCAACTGCGCCACCGTGGCCAACTCTGCCTTCAGATAGGTGAACGTCCGCATCCCCGCCGGGTGAATGCGGGTGGCCACCAGGTCGCCCAGATCCACGTCGGGATCGATTTCCACCATGAAAGCCCGCGGGTTGCCGATCTCGTCGATGAGGGTGTTGATCTCGGCCAGGTTGGAGCCGACGTTGACCAGGTAGTAGACGGATTCGTTACCCGGCAGGGTGGGTACGATGTTTTGCAGATCGGCCGTGGACAACTCGATGAAGGCGAAGTCGGCGGCGTCCTGGGCCAGGATCTGCTCGATGGTGCGGCCGTAGTCCCGCTCCTCCTTGACGCATAGCTGTACCACCATCTTGCCCCGTAGGTACTCGAGCACGTCATCGAGGCGCTGGAAGGTCTCGCTGGTGGAGGGTACGCGATGGCAAGCGGTCACCTCGTCGGCGGTCATCTCCTCGATCCTGCGACCGCTGCAGTCTAGCGACTCCCAGATTTCGATGGGACTGGAATGGGCTATCACCGGCACGTCGTCACGGGTTACGCGCACGTCGATCTTGACCCCGTCCATACCGCCGGCGTAGGCGGCGGCTATGGCGGCATCGGAATCGTAGGGCGCGGAGGTCAAATCCCACATCCCGCCGTGGCCGATGGCCATGACCCGGGGACAGTCGGCATCGGTCCAGCACGCCGCCAGCGAGCTGCGCCAGTCGTCCGGGCCGGAACCGTCTCCGGCGTCGCCGGCGTCCGCATCGACGGGCTGGCCGTCGTCCCCGGCGTTGTCTCCCCCGGCGTCGCCGGCGTCATCTCCTCCGGTGAAGTCATCTCCATTGTCACCACCACCGTCGCCGTCGAGCGCATCCTCGTCGGCCGGAGCGGGTTCGTCGGCGAAGCCGTCTTGCCGATCGCCGTCGCCGTCTTCGAGTAGATCGTCCCCCGGCAAGTCGCCATCGCCCGGGCCGCGGTCGCCGTCCGTGATACCACTGTCATTGCCGGCATCACCGTCGGGAGGCTGCCGGCCGTTGCTGCTGCAGGCAGCCCCGGCCAGCACCAGGGCCAGCAGTACCACGCCGAGATGGCTTGCCGCGGTGTTCACGTCGCCGGGTCCTTGCTCGCCGTTTCCTGCTTGATGATAACCCGCCGGAACCGTCAAGTATACGTTGACGGTGGACTGGTGCGGCCGCGCGCGGCCTGCCGGGGCACGGTACCTGGATGGCGAACAACCGTTGCATTTGCCCGGTATCTGTCTGACAGACATGTCGTGGTTTTCCGGGACGGACCCCGCGCGGGATGGTCCCGTTGTTGGCCCATGGTCGCGTAACAACGGGAGTTTTTCACTGCGGTTCCTGCTGGCACGGCGATTGCTTCATCTGTCCGTGGGTCGGCCAAAGACCCGGGACGATGTTGCCTGTGGCGGAAAAACGCTTCCCCGGCACGTCGCAGGCGGCCGGTTCCCCAGTGGCCCGAACGAGCGGCCGCTGCCGGCACCCGGGAGCCAGGAGCTCCCGTTGACATAGAGCCTCCTTTTTCTCGCTCCACGCAGGCGGGAGCGGCTCCAAGCCGCTCCCGCCTGCAGTTTAACGTGCATTTTCCAGAAGTTGCGCCGGGCCTGTCCCCGAGAATTTCGGGGCCTGTCCCCCGGGGGGTGATGGGGGTTTCGCGGGAGTTTCGGGGGGTTGCAGGGTTCCGGCGGTTAGCTGCTCAATATCTTCTTCGTCGTGCCAGCAGCAGCAATAGTGCCAGCAGCGCCGGCCAGAAGCCGCCGGCCGCCGGGGTGGAGCAGCCGCAACCGCCGGCTTCGCCGCCCGTGTCGGCGGCCGGGGCGTCCTCGCCGGTGCCGCCATCGATCCCGCTGTCCGCCCCCGGGGCATCGCTGTCGATCACGGTATCGCCCGCCCCGGGATCGGCGCCGGGATCGGCCCCGGGATCGGCTCCGGTATCGGCGCCGGGATCGGCACCGGGATCGGCACCGGTGTCCGGGTCGGAAT
>QMME01000012.1 GCA_003647095.1 Deltaproteobacteria bacterium | reverse complement strand
GCCGTCCGTCCCGTTCTCGTCCGGCTCGGAGCGGGCGGCCAGCCCCGATGCCCATTCCCGGGCCTCGCGCTGGGGATCGTAGGGACTGTGCAGGTAGCGTCCCCCCAGCCGCAGCACGGGCAGACCGCTGCGGGAGGTGAGCACTTCCAGATCCGGAGCCTCAGGCGCCGGCTGCGCTGTAACGTTCACGACCAATTCCAACCTCCCCGCCGACCGACACGGCAGGCACCGGTTCGAGCAGCGGCAGGGTAAAAAACACGCGGTGGGTCTTCGCGTCGACACGTTCCGAGCGCAGACGGGAGCCGTGGAGCCCGGCGATCTCACGGGCCAATCGCAGCCCCTGGCCATGTCCCTCACCGGACCTGGTGGTGTATCCCGGAGGCAGCCGCTCCACGTCTCCACCCGGTACGCCGGGCCCTCCATCCTCGACGGCCACCTCCACCCTGTCTTCCCGGGCGCCCAGAACCAGCCGGATGCCCTTTCCGGCCCTCCCATGGCAAGAGGCATTGCGCAACAGGTTCACCAGCAGGGTTACCACCGCCTCCCGGTCCACCACCACCTGGGCAGTTCCGTCCAGTCCCTGCCAGCGAACGACGAAGTCGGGCCCGGTCTCTACCTGCTCGGCACGCCAACTCTCCAGTGCCTCGCCGATGATGCGCTCCAGGCGCACGGCGGTGAACACTCCCGACCCGCCGACACCACGGCCCGGCCCGTCCAGTTTCCGGGCCATTTCCCTGGTCAGTGTCTCCACCCGCAGCAGGCGGTCGCGCCGCTGCGGATCGCGCTCTTCGCGCAGGAGTTGCTGGACGTGACCGAGTATGGGGGCCAGCATGTTGCCGAACTCGTGGCGCAACATCCTGGTCCAGCCACAGTGTTGCTCCGAACAGCCGCGTATCATCGTGCTCATGCCTGTCTCCTCGCCTCCTCTCCGCCTCTCGGCAGGCACACCTCGCAGGGCATTGCCATGCAATTGGAGTGCCAGCCAGCAAGGGTCGAGGCAGGGAGGACATCGCGGCCATGTCTCGCGAAAGATAGTCTGTAATAGCGGGAGGTTATGCTTCCAGTCGGCGATCGATGACCAGCCGCAGGCGGGGGGGACGATATCCTGTAGCCGCCCTGCGGGCGACGGCGTTTTGACGCCTGCTGGCAGCGAGCTGCTCGGCCCGGTGCCGAGCCCGCTCCAACAAACGCCCCCCCATGTCGTTTATCTTCTTGAAATAACTGATGATATCCCGACGGCGGTGCTCTTCCAGGCGGGCCATCCAGGTGGTGTCAAGTCCACTCAACCGATCGATGCAGGCTTGACGCTCCCCGAGCAACCTGTCCAGCCCGTCGAGTTCCGGTCCCTCGAGAACCTCCAGGATGCGCAGGCTGAGCTTTTCCACCCTGGTCAGCAACTCCCAGGTTTCCTCTGCCTGCCGTTCGCCGGACCGATTCATCCCGTCCTCCGTTCCACCGGCCGGGCCTCGACCTGGTCCACCGCTTCCACCCAGCCCTGACGCAACTGTTCCAGCACCTTCTCCACCTCGCGTACCGGAATGGCCTCACCGGAGGCCAGGGCCTCGAGCAGTCGTTGTTCGGAAAACAGGTACAGGGACTCCAGTCGGGCACACAGCTCCGGTGCCTGGGAGGGATTCAGCATGCCGTGCAGCTCCTGCACGATGGCCAGGGTACGGCCCAGCGGCCGGCGGGCCTGGTCCGGCTTGCCGTGCTCCAGGTGAGCGGCGGCCTGGCGGCAGAAACGCAGGGCCCCGTCATAGAGCATGAGCAGCAGTTCACCCGGCGTGGCGGTCATTACCTTGGCCTGCAGATAGGGATTGGGCATCTCGTCATTCTCCCGAGGAAAACAGACTGTAAATCGAGCCCAGCGATCCCTGCTGGCTCTGTAGCTGGGCGATCACCGTCTCCATGTAGGTAAATTGGGCCACCAGCTGCTGCTCGTAGGCAGCGACCCGGTCCTCCATGCGATCGATCTGTTCGGCCAGGTTGTCATCCTGGTCGCTGAGCGCTTCTTTCTTGTAGCGAAACAATCCGTCGACGCTGTTGGAGTAGTCGTCGATGACGCCGCCGAGATGATCGAAGGCACCACTGTCGGCGGTCAGGAATACATCGGCGATACCGCGAAAGTCCCGGGCCACGGCGTCGTCGAAGGTGGACTGGTCGAGTTGCAACAATCCCCCCTCTCCCAGCTTCACCCCCACCGAGCCCAGGGTGGAAAACGAACCGGTACCGCCGCCGAGCTGCTCGCTGACCACCGTTTGCAGGCGCATGGCCAGGTTGCGCAGGGTCCCGTCGCCGAACAGCACCGGGGTCGTTTCACCCTCGGTGTAGCTGAGCTGGACCTGCAGCAGGCTGGCGGCCCGGTTGTAGGCATCGATGAACGACTGCAGGTTGTCCTGCAGTTGCTGGCTGTCGGGCTCCACCGAAACGGTGACGCTGGGAGTGCCGCCGTCGTCGAGCAGGGTCAGCTCCAGCCCCTCGACGACATCGGAGATGGTGTTGCTGCGACGCTCGATGTCCAACCCGTCGAAGGTGAACCGGGCGTTCTGGGCCTGTACCGTTTCCGTGAAGCTCAGCTCCTGGCCGCTCGCGCCGCTGTAGCTTTCCTGGATAACGACGGCGTCCGAGGGGCTGCCGCCCACCTGGTGACCGGTGTCGACGGCGTAGAGGGTCAGATAGGCCGCCGTCCCCGTGTCGACGACCACCGCCGTCACCCGTGCACCGGAGGTGTTTATCTTGTAGGCCACGTCGGCCAGGGTGTCGCCGTCCTCGATGGTGACCTCCACGGCATCCTCTCCCGCCACGGTGATGGTCAGGGTGCCGGCCTTGACTTCGTCACCGGCCGCCGAGAAGGCCTGGCTGCGATCCTGCTCCGCCCGGGCCAGTTGCTGTATGGTCACGCTGTGGCTGCCGGCCACGGCGTCACCGCTGGCCCTGACGGTCAGCGCCGACTCGTTGGAGCTGCTGGCCAGGTAAGAAAGCAATGACCCCCGATCGTCCATGCCCTCCATCAGGCTGGACAGTTCCTCGAGCGCCGTCTCGATGTCGCCGATGACCGCCCGCTGCTGGGCGATGGTGGACTGGCGCCGCTGCAGGTTCTGGATGGGCACCCGTTCCAGTTGCACCAGCTGCTCGATGATGCTGTTGGTGTCCATGCCGGAGAAAATGCCACCCGCTCTAAACGTCATCCTGGTCCTTCCTTTCCCGAAAAACCGGGACGGCCCGCGGACCGGCACGGGCCGTCCCGGCAACCTGCTACTAACCCTTCCGGTCGACGAACAAACCGCGCAGTTGCTGCAGCTTGGCCGCCACCCGGCGCATGACTTCCGGTGGTATCTGGCGGATGACCTTGCCGGTGTACCTGTCGGTCACTACTATCACCGGGTCACCCTCCAGGCCGGCCTTGATGGAGATGTGTTCACCGTCGGCGGCCATCTCCGCGCGCATGTGCTCCAGCAGGCGCCGGAAGCCCCGCTGCACCTGGGCCAGGTTACTCTCCCAGGCCTGTTGGGCGCGCCTGCTGGCCCCACGCCGGGCTTTCTCGGCAATGGGCACGGCATCGGGCATCGACCCGCGCACGCCGTTACCGCCACCGGAAGGTGGGGTGCCTTGGACACTCATGGGTCACCCCTCGAACAGGGTTACCGCCCGCGACGGCTCCGGCAAGGAGACCGTCGCCGGCAGGTTAGCCAAGCAGGCTCAACGCCACCTGCGGAACGGCGTTCGCCTGTGCCAGCACCGCCACACCGGCCTGCAGCAGGATCTGGCTCCGGGTCAGCGATGACGTCTCCACCGCCACGTCCACGTCACGGATGCGGGAGTTGGCCGAGGAGAGGTTCTCGTAGGCCACCCCCAGGTTGGCGATGGTGGAGTTGAGGCGGTTGCCCAGGGCTCCCAGCTGGGCCCGGCGGGTGCTCACCGTCTGGATGGCCGAGTCGATGGCGCTCAGGGCCGTCTGGGCTCCGGACTTGGTGCTGACGTACACCGCGCTCAGGCCCAGGGCGCTGGTACCGCTGTCGTTGATGGACAGGCTGATGCGATCGTTGGCGGTGTTCCTGATGCCCACCTGGAAGGTCAGGGCGTTGGACGATCCCGACAGCGAGCCGTCGATGAGCTTCTGGCCGTTGAACTCGGTGGTGTCGACGATGCGGTCGATCTCGCTGTGCAGGGCGGTGAACTCCGTCTGCAGGTAGCCGCGCTCGGTGTCGCCGATGCCATCGGAGGCGCTCTGCATGGCCAGCTCGCGCATGCGCACCAGAATGTTGGAGATCTCGTTGTAGGAACCCTCGGCGATCTGCACCACGTTCACACCGTCGTAGGCGTTGCGTTGGGCCTGCTGCAGGGAGCGTATCTGCGCCCGCAGGTTCTCGCTCACTCCCAGCCCGGCGGCGTCGTCACCGGCCTTGGTGATGCGGTAGCCGGAGGACAACCGGGACAGCGAGCTTTCCATGGACATCATGGTGGTCTGCATGTTGCGCTGGGCATTGATGGACGCTACGTTGGTCTGGATTGAAAGTGGCATGACATTCCTCCTTGAATGTTGTCTTTTCGGGGCCTTCCCCGGCCCCGGCCGTTTGTGAAGCTCAGGTTGTTCGCGCCACCAGGCGGTCGACTGGACCCGGTATTTCCGCTCACCTCCTTTCCCCGGGGGCCGGGTCGCCCGAGCGACCTTTGCCTCATCCCCCTACATCGGATCGCCGCGACCATTGTTGATCCCCCGCCCCGGGCTTTTCCTCCGTCCACCGGGCAGCGCCTGGCGGCAGCGTTTTTCGATTCTTTCCAGCAACTGAGCATGCAGGCGCAACCGTTCCGCCAGAGACATATCCCAGCTGCACCCCACGGGGTGACGTAACCGCAGCCGCGGCGAGCGTTCGGCTCCGGGTCGCCAGAGACTGAGCAACCAGGTGGCGGCCTGGTCGAGGCTGCGGGCCGGTCTTTCCATGCCGGTTACCCACAAGCGTATCCGCTCCGGCTCCACCACCTCGGCGATCAGATCCGCCTTCTCCATTCGGGCGACTGGCAGGCCGCACTCGGAGAAACGCCCGGTGTCGGTACGCAGATAACAAGCTTTCAAGGCTTCCCGGCCGCCGACCTGCTCGATCAACCGAGAGGCGGCCTCGGGCATTCCTTCCAGCAAGAGGATCTGCCCCTCGGCACCACAGACCACCGCGGCGATTTCCTCGTCACGGAACAGGAAGACCTCCTCGCAGCCGACACGGTGTCGCTCCAGGGCCCAGCGCAGTACCGACCAGCGAACGCTACCCGGATCCACCACCAGGCGTCGTCCTCCCTCTGCCAGCAGGTCACTGGTCGCCCGGGCATCCAGCGGCCCCACCAGGCGGAATTCCTCGTCCCGGCGCAACAGCATCCAGTTGTAATCGGCTATGGTCGTCAACAAGGCGGTTTCTTGACCGTCCGCGGCCAGCAGGCCGTTTCCAGCCGCCTCCAGGGTGACCTGGAGGCGCTTGGACATGGCCAGCGATTCCGCCGTGCCGTCGCCGGGCACCGCCTCCAGGTGCAGGTAGCCGTTGCCGTGGAGCTGCTGCAGCAGCTCCAACAACAACCGCGGCAATCCCGCGCTTCCCCGGTAACGACGGTGGACAACGGTGCCCCAGGTGGTCAGGGTCCACACCAGAACCTCGTCCAGCAAGCACAGGTGCTGCCGGCCATAGTCCAGAAGGTCCCACTGCTCCGACAACCTGGTGGTACCGGGGACATCCGATTGCGGCCGACCCTCGGCCCGGACCTCCAACAATACCGCCTGGGGGCATGCCTCGGCGGCGAAGTGATCGATGGGCACCAGTTCCGGGCGGGCACCGGAAAACAACCGGGCCATGCGCTCCATGCGCCTCCGCAGTCCGGCGGAAGTGACCTGCCCTCCCTCCACCGACACCGCGGTGGCCGGGCCGAACCAGCCGTTGACGACGGCACACATGGCCGTGAGATCGATCGACTCCAGGGGACCGGCGACCGGGCCTTCGCTGTTACCGACCGCAATCCACCAGCCGGTCTCCGACTCCCGCACCCGCAGCTGTGCCTGTTCCAGGTTGCCGGGATAGTAGGCCACGGGCAACAACGGCACCTGGCGGTGATGCATGGAACGGGAAGTACGGATCTTCCGCTCCAGCAGGCGCATGTCCCGGGGGTCGAGCGCGTCGGCCTGGCTGCTGCCCAACTGCTGGCGCAGTCCATCCAGGATGGTGTCCATGTAGCTCTCTATACGCCGGCCCACCGCCACTACTTCTGCCAGCGGCCAGCGCAGGTAGCCGTCCAGCCGGGCCTGCTCGGCGGCGCTCCAGCCCCAGCTCTCGGCCAGGCGTGACAGCAACTGCCGGCGCAGGATCTCGGCACCGGCCGGAGCCCGCCCGGCCAGCAGTTGCAGGTAGAAACAGGTCTTGAGCAGGTCGGCGGTATCCGGCAGCCCACCGCGCTCGAAATCGCCCACCACGGTATCCACCATGATGAAGTAGGGATCGGCGGCCAGGGAATCGTCGTCGGCTCCCTCCTGCACCCGGGCCTTCAACTCCTCGCACAGCAGCGTCGACTCCGGCCAACGCAGGGTCCTTTCCAGCAGTGTCAATTTCAGCAACGACTTGAAGGGACGCCGCAATGACTTGACGATCTGCCACAGGCAAGCACCCAGGTACTCCCCGGGCACCACGGGCTCGGGATTACCCAGGTCGATGAAGTCGTCCCCGTTCAGGTTCGCTTCCCGGAGCAGTTGCTCACCAACCCGGAGGCAGTCTTCCCGATTGGCACCAGCCTCTGCCAACCACCACAGCGGCACCCGCCCCTGCAACAGCAGGTGGGTGCGGTAGAACTCCTCCTTGAGCATCTGCCGCAGGGCGCTGCCGGCGCTTTCCGGGCCCACCGAACCGAAATCGGCCCGGCGCACCTGTCCGGCGGTCAGGGGAAAGAAGTGTACCTCCAGCCCCCGCTCGTCGGCCCAGCGCTCCACCTGCCCCAGGCGTTCCTGCAGGCGTTCGTGCTGGTCGGTGCCCATGATCCCCTCGTCGAAGATCACCCACAGGTCGAGATCGGAACGACTGGTTTGGGCCAACGTGCCCATGCTCCCCATGGCCAACAGGGAATGAATCACCGGACGCCCCAGCAAGGCACCCGGGCGCCAGGGAGCCTGGGGGAAAAACCTCTCCAGGGCGTGTTGCATGTGCTGATTGGCCTCGAAGTTGACGATACCGTAGCCTCCACGGTGAGGGTCGTCCCCACCCGGGGCACCGTTGACGGGCTGGTGCACCAGCAGCGGCAGCAGGTCGAACACCGCCCGGGTTTCGCTGTCGAGACCCCGGCGCAACCTGTCGAGGCGTGCCCGGTTGTAGCGCCGGAAAGCCAGCAAGCGCGCGAGCAACAATCTACCCTGGTCGACGTCGGTCCCCGCCTCCCGGTCGTCCCGGTCCGCCTCCCGGGCCTCGGCCACTAGCTGGGACCAGATGTCGCCGTCGTTGCTCATGGCTTCATTTCTGTCGACCTATGGGCAGGCGCACCGGCAGATCCTGGTCCAACACCAGTTGCACACCACGGCGGGTACACGAGTTCATCACCACCGGGGCCTTGAGGTTGAGCGTCGGCCGGCCGCTCACCGGCAGCGACATCACCACCCCCAGCCACAGATCCGCCGGTTCGCAGGAACCCAGCAATTCATTCATTTCTGCCGGGGGGTGTACCAGGTAGCCGTCAACGAAGCGGTCCGGATCCACCAAGGGGAAGGCCAGGCCGGGTACCTGGGTCGATTGCAGCCAGTGCACCGGCGATCCAGGAGCGTGATCGATGAGCAGGTATTCCCTCTGATCGGCAAAACCGATCATTCCCTGGGGAAATTCGATCAATTCTTCCCTCTCGATCTCCAGGGTCCCGAAGCGACTGGTTTCAATCTTCATCACCCAGCTCCCGCAGCCATGACTCCAGCTGCTCGCTCTCCACGGTCGTGGCCGCACGATTGCTCTCGACCAGTTTCTGGTAGAGTTCTTCCCGATACACCTGAACGCTCCGCGGGGCCTCGATGCCCAGCTTCACCTGGTTACCGTGGACTTCCTTGACCACGATGACCACCTGGGAACCGATGCGGATGCGCTCCCCCGACCTCCTTGTCAGAGTGAGCATGTCTTCCTCCGGGTTACAACCTGCCGAGCAGGTCCGGTTCTACAACCTTGGCCACGCTGGCCACCGCCGCCTCCAGGGCCTTCTGGGCCAGGGCCAGTTGCATGGACGCCCCGGCCAGGTCGGTATCTCGTACCCGGCCCCGGTCGGTCAGTACCCCATTGCGCAAGCGCCCACACCAACCACCGGCGGCCGCGACCAGTTCCAGGCGGGCCCCGGCCTCTGCCCGGGCCGATACCAACTGCCTGCCGGCCGCGTCCAGCTGGTCGAGGCTGGACTGGATGGCCGCCGTGTCATCGGCGTTAAGGGCCTGCTGCAAGTTATCGAGGGTGGCCAGCACGTCGGTGCCGCCGGCGGCCCCGAAGACCCGGTCACCGGACAGCACCACCGCCACCCGCAGGCCGGGGGCGACTTCCAGCTCGGGCTCGTTGGCGTCGCCCTGGTAGTTGCCGGCGGCATCGAAGGCGACCTGGTCGTTGCGGGCGCCGGCGAACAGGTAGCTGCCTCCCACCTCGGTGTTGGCCAGGGCCAGCATCTGCTGCCTCAGGGCCTGGACCTCGTCGGCCACGGCGGCCCGATCGGCGGCGGAATATTGCTCACTGGCCGCCTGCACCGCCAGCTCGCGGGCCCGGATGACGAGCGAGTTGGCCTCGCCCAGGGCTGCCTCGCTGGCTTCCAGGCTGGCAGTGGCGCTGCGGGCCGCGGCATCGGCCTGGTCGAGCCGCCGCAGGGTCTCATCCAACGCCCCTACCCGGGCAGCGGCCACCGGGTCATCGGCCGGGCTGGCCACCCGTACACCGGTGGCCACCTGGCGCTGCACGCGGGCCAGGCGCGCCCAACCGGCAGCCACGGCCCGGGCCAGTTGTCCGAAAAGCTGCTGTTCGCTGACACGCATCGACCGTTACCCTTCCTAGCGCAGCGATAGTATGGTCTCCAGCATTTCATCACCCGCTTGGATGACCTTGCTGGCGGCCTCGAAGGCCCGTTGGGCCTTGGTCAGCTCGATCATTTCTTCTTCCAGCGACACCCCGGACACCGATTCGCGCAGGGCCGTGAGCTGGCTGATGCGCGCTGCGTGCAGTTCCACGTCACGCTCCGCTCCGGCCAGGGCGCTTCCCAGTGCTTCTTCCAGGGCTACGACCTGCTGGACCGGAGTACGAGTGCCCGCGCCGGCAAAGCTGGTGGTGGCCAGGTCGGCCAGGGCCAGGGCCACCCGGTTGTCACCGGGCAGGGCGGTGGCGTCCTGCGCCGCAGCCAGGGCGTCGGGATTGCCGGCCACGGCCGCATCCAGGGTCAGGGCCGCCGCGGCCCCCTCCACCGTGCCGGGAGGGGCGAAGAGATTGCGCCCGCTCACACCATCGAGCCCGAAGCCCGCCTGGTGCAGGGTGTTCACCTGCCCGGCCAGGTCGAAGGCCAGCTGATCCAGCCCGTCCACGGCATCACGCAGCTGCCCGTCACGTGCCGCCAGCAGGCCTCCCAGCAAGCCCCCGGCCGAGGCATCCAGGCGCCGGCTGGCTCCCGAGGCCAGTTGCAAGTCCACCGCCAGCAAGCCGTCGTTGCTGCCGTCAACGACGGTGTTCAGCTCGGCAGCCTGCTGGCCCTCGACCAGCACCCCGCCCGCGGCCAACATCAGATTCAGGTTGCCCTCGTCGTCGCTGAAAGCCCGTACCGACAAGCGTTCCGCCACCTCGTTGGCAAACAACTGGCGCCGGTCGCGCAGGTCGTTGGCCCGGGCACCGGCAGACTCGGCCAGGTGGATCTCCTTGTTGAGGGCGGCGATCTCGTCGAGGCGTTGCTGCACCTCGTTGACCAGGCCGTCGATCTGGGTGTCCAGGCCGGCGCGGGTTTCCTGCAAGTGCCCGCGCAGGGAAGAGAAGGCGGTACCCACGCGGGCGGCGCTGGCCAGTACCTGCTGCCGGGCGGCGGCGCCCGCCGGATCGGCCGCCAGGTCCGCCAGGGAGGAGAAGAACTCCCCCAGCGCCTGCTGCAAGGCATCGTCCTGCCCCACTCCCATCGCCGTCTGGGCGGTCGCCAACACCTGTGACATTCCCGAGGAAAATCCCTGCTCGGCCAGGGCGCCACGCAGGCGCCCTTCCACCAGCGCATCCCGCAGCTGGCCGACACCCAGTACCTCGACGCCGGTACCGATCATGCCCGGCACCCCCGGCCACGGCCAGCGGGCGGCCAGCTCGGCCCGTTGGCGGCTGTATCCGGGAGTGGCGGCGTTGGCGACGTTGTGGCTGGCCACGTTGCCAGCCAGGCGTCCGGCGACCATGCCGCTCCAGCCGATCTGCAGTATGGAATAGGTTCCGTTCAAGCGGCACCTCAGATCACCTTCTGCAGCAGGGGGCCCGCTTCCAGGGGTCGCGCGTTCCCGTCGGCACCATAGGTAGCCTGGCCGCAGCTGCGCAGGGCCGTGGCCAGGGCTGCGGCCACCTTCATGGCCGCGCGGGTCAGGCGTAGGTTGCTCCTGTTCAAGAAGCCGATCTTCTCCAGGCGCCGACGCAACCACTCATCTTTCCGCGAAACGCCGCGCAGGCGATGTTGCAGCAAGCGCTGCAGGGCCTGGCGCTGCAGGCTCAACTCCAGCAGGCGCTGCGGCTCCCAGCTCAACAGGCACCGGCGTTCCTGCTCGAGCAACACCTCCAGGCGCTCGAGCAGATCCCGGGGAGGAGTCTCCCTGTTCACTTCTCCAGCCACTGTCCCACCCACTCGCTCTCTTCCAGAATGGCGTCGGCCACCTGGTCCAGATGGGAGTTCAACTCGCCGCTTTCCAGCTGGCGCCGGGCGGCTTCGAGGCGGTCGATGTCCATTTCCTCCCGCGGAGATTGCTCGGCAATCAGCCGCCTGACCATCTGCTCGAAACGTCCCAGCGAAAGGCGATCGAACCCGCCCGGGCGCGTGGTCGGCCCTGTATTCCTGGTCGCTTGCGGTTCCGTCGCCGCCACCACCCACGAGACGCTTGGTGGTCTTACCTTCATGTCTCACCTCCGGGCGGTTCTCCGCCAGGTTCCCTTCCCAGTCCAATCATCGACACCGAGGCGGGAATCTTTACCCCCGACAACCGCCCGGAAAGGAAATCAAGGGGATCGACGGCCCGGCCCTCCCGGTGCACTTCCAGGTGCAGGTGGGGACCGGTGGCTCTGCCGCTTTGACCCACCTCGGCCAGCGGTTGACCGGCAGCCACCCGCTGGCCGTTGCCAACCAGCAGGCGGCGGCAGTGCCCGTAGGTTACGCTGGTTCCGTCCGCTTGCCGCACCACCACCGTCAGGCCCAACCTTCCCGCCGTACCGGCATAGACCACCCGCCCCGGACCCACGGAACTTATCGGTGTACCGCTGCTGGCGGCGATGTCGAGCCCCCGATGAAAACGTTGCTGGCCGGTGAAGGGATCGCGGCGCATACCGAATCGCGAGGTAATCTTTCCCGCCAGCGGCCAGATCGGCGCACCGCCTGTCCGGGCGGCACCGTCCGGCAGCCCCAGCTGTCGCGACAGCGCCCCGGCCAGTCCCAGATCACTGGCGGTGGCCGCCTGGTCGGCCAGGACCTGGCCCAACATATCCCCGAAGACACTGCCGGCCATGCCTCCCGGGACGAAGCCGCCCTGCCGGCCCCGCTGCAACTCCCGGGCCAGTACCTGCCAGAGCATGCCCTCGAGGCGCCGGGCCAGGAGCCGGGGCTGTTGCCGCAGCAATTGGGCGTCGCCGCTTCCCGTCAGCCAGGACAATTCATTGCCTCCTTCAGATTACTTCCAGCTCGGCCGGCAAGGCCCCCGCCGCCTTGATGGCCTGAAGTATCTGAATGAGATCGCGCGGGGTGGCTCCCACGGCATTGAGCGCTTGCACCACGTCACCCAGGGTGGTGCCGGATTCCACCACCCGCAGTGGTTTCTGGGACTCGCGGGCATCCAGTTGATCCTCGCGGGTCACCGTCGTCCGGCCTCCGGCCAGGGGATTGGGCTGCGACACGCCCACCCGCGGGCTGATCTGCAGGTGCAGGTTGCCGTGGGTAATGGCCACGGTGTGCAGGCGCACCTCGGCACCCATAACCACGGTGCCGCTCTTTTCGGAAACCACTATGCGGGCCCGGCGGCTGGTAGCCACCTCCAGTCCCTCCAGGCGGGCCACCAGCTCCACTACCTTGTCCCGTTGTCCCTCCTCCAGTTTCACCTGCACCGTGCCGGGATCGACGGCCCGGGCCAGTTCCCGCCCCAGTTCCTTGTTGATGGCCGCAGCCAGCCGGGCGGCGGTGGTAAAGTCCGGCTGCAACAGATCCAGCTGCAACTGCTGCAATCCCTGCAGGGTATAGGGCACTTCCCGTTCCACCACGGCACCTCCGGGTATGCGCCCGACGGTGGTGTGGTTCTTGGACAGAGAGGAGCCGGAACTGCGCATGTCCCATCCCCCGACGGCCAGTTCTCCCTGGGCCACGGCGTAGACCTTGCCGTCCGCTCCCTTGAGGGGGGTGAACACCAAGGTGCCCCCCAGCAGGGAGCGGGCGTCTCCTATGGAGGAAACCACCACATCGATGCGGGTACCACTGCGGGCGAAGGGAGGCAGGTCGGCCACCACCATCACCGCCGCCACGTTGCGCACCAGGATGCGCCGGGGATCGATGCGCACCCCCATCCGCCCCAGCATGGCCGCCAGCGACTGCAGGGTGAACCGGGAACGGTAGCTGTCTCCGGTCCCCTTCAATCCCACTACCAGGCCGTAGCCCACCAGCTGGTTGCGCCGTACCCCGTGCACGGTGGCCACGTCCTTGAGGCGTTCGGCCCCGGCCCGGCCAGCGGCGATAGTCAAGGCCGCCGCCAATAACAACGTTGCCGTTCCTCCTCGCGGTGCCTTTCCGATGACTCTCATCGTTACACCCCCGCCGGCCTAGAAGGGCCAGATCCAGTCGATGCCCCGCGAGAACCAGCCGGGCTTCTGCTTTTCGGATACCGTGCCGCGACCGGTGAACTCGATCTCGGCGTCGGCTATCCTGGTGGAATCGACGGAATTGTTCTCATCGATGTCGATGGCTCGCACCAGGCCACTGATATAGAAGTGGTACTCCTCGTCGTTGACCAGGATGACCCGGTGCCCCTCAATAAACAGGGTGCCGTTGGGAAACACCTGGCGCACTACGGCCGGAACCACTGCCTTGACCTGGCCCCGCCGGGAAGTGGCGCCGGCGCCACTGAAGTCGTTCTTGCGCCCGGCACCGATGATGCTGGAGCGATCGAAGTTGGGATTGGCCTGTTGCAGGGCGGCCAGGAACCCCATCAGGGCGTCGATTCCCAGCTTGACCTCGGACTCGCCCTGCAGTTTGGTGGTAGCGTCGGAAAACGCGCTTGATTCCTCCCGGATCCTCACCACCACCACGTCGTTTACCAGCAAGGCCCGCTGATCGGAAAACAGGTAATTGGCCGGCTGGGACGCGCTCCATAACGAGCCGGCGGCGATATCCTCCTGGCCACCGTCTCGCTGCGGCAGCGAGTACTGGCGGCGCTTGGGAGAATAGGGGCGAATGTGGTTCACGCAGCCGGATGCCAGCCATAGCCAGCCAGCTACCATGAGCACCCGGTATCCTCGACTTTTCACGGCCCACCTCCAGCTTCCCGGGACGGCAGTTCCACCGTCACCACCGGGCCCTCCTGCAAGCGGCCCTGCACGCGCTTGCCGGACTCCAGGTTCTTGACCGGAATACGGTCACCGGCCCGACCGCTGGCCAGGGCTTCGGCGGCGACTTCTACCAGCAGCCCGGTCATCCGGACCCGCAGCCGTACCCGGTCCCCGCGCCGTACCAGTAGGGGTCGTTCCAAGCAGTCGGGGCGCAGCACCGCACCGCTGGACAGGCTGCGGCGCAGGCGCCGGCCCCAAAGCTGCTGCGGCTGCAACGGCTCCCTGCCACCCAGCCGGGCCAGGGGAACCCGGCGAAGCTCGACGTCACCCGGCCCCAGGACGGCACCGCGCTGCAGGCGGCGGGAGGCAACAGCCGTTCGTACCAGGCGTTCGAATTCCACCGTCAGCCAGCGCTGGCGGTGGCCCTGGTGTACGCGCACGCTGGAGCGCCCGGAAAAATCCTCCCGCGGCGTAAAAAAGATCTTCACCCGGCGTGGATCGCACGACCAGGGCCGGCCCGATGGCCAGAACACCCTTTTCACCCGCACCACCTGGCCGGATACACCCAGCTGCCGGTTCGCCTGCCTCTCTATCAACCCGCTCAGGGATGGCAGCGGGGCGGCCAGCAACAACCAGGCAACCAGCATCCAGTTCATGATCCCGCTCCCCCTTCAGCGGATACGAGTGGCGTTCTGCAACATCGAGTCCGCGGCCTCGATTACCTTGGAATTGATCTCGTAGGCCCGCTGGCCGTTTATCAAGGCGATCATCTCCTCGACCACCTTGACGTTGGATTGCTCCAGGTATCCCTGGCTGATGGTACCGATGCCGTTTTCACCGGGATAATCCGGTACCGGTTCACCGCTGGCCTCGCTCTGGGCGAAGTAGTTCTGTCCCAGGCTCTGCAATCCCCCGGGGTTGGGGAAGTCGACCAGTTCCAGGCGACCGATCTCCACACCCTCGGGTTCATCGGCCCGGAAGGCCGTGACCAGGCCTTCGCGCGATATGGTGACTCGCGTGGTATCCGGAGGAATTTCCAGGGCCGGCTCCAGCGGGTCGCCGCTGCTGGTAACGATGCGCCCCTCCCGATCGGTACGGAAGGAACCGTCCCGGGTGTAGACGATCTGCCCGGAGGGCAGGCGCACCCGGAAGAACCCCCGTCCCTCGATGGCCAGGTCCAGCTGGTTCTGCGTCTGCAGCAGGGAGCCCTGGCCGAAAGTCTTGCTGATACCGGCCAGGCGCACACCGCTGCCCACCTGCATACCCCCCGGCAGAACGCTGCCATGGGCGGTCATGCCGCCGGGGGCCCGCAGGGTTTGGTAGAGCAGGTCCTGGAAATGGCTCTGGTCCTTCTTGAAGCCGGTGGTATTGACGTTGGCCAGGTTGTTGGCGATCACGTCAATGCGGGTTTCCTGGGCCTCCATGCCGGTGGCCGCCGTGTACATTGCTCTGATCATGGTAACACCTCCTGGAGCCGTCAGCCGGGACGACCCACGTAATTCAGCTGTCCGTCCATGTCGCGATAGGCACGAATGGCCTCCTGCAGGGCATCGAAGGAACGCTGTATGTCGATGAGCGTGATCAACTCGCCGACGGCGGAGACGGCCGCCTGCTCGAGCATGCCCTGGCGTACCCGGACCGGGCTGGGAACGCCACCCTGGCTGCAGCGGAAGCGATTGGTGCCTTCCCGGACCAGGCCGGCGCCGGCGGGAAAACGCACCAGGCGCAACCTGTCCACGGTGCGGCCATCCACCACCACCTGCCCGTCCACACTCACCTGCACCGTCCGGCCCGGGAGGCGAATTGGTCCCCGGCGTCCCAGCAATCTGGCTCCGTCCGGGGCCGCCAGGTACCCGCTGCCGTCGCGTTGAAAGTGCCCGTCCCGGGTGTAGCGAAGTCCAACCGGAGTGGCCAGAACGAAGTAACCATCACCCTCCAGGGCCAAATCCAGTTCCGCACCGGTCTGCTGCAGTGTGCCTTGGCGGAAGCGGCCTTCACCGACCCGGGCCAGGGCATGAAACCTGTCCACGGGAACGGTACGAATCTCTCCCGCGGGCAGCGGCGGCAGGTCACCGCGGGGAGGGGTGGTGGCCAGTACCGAACGGAAGGATGTTCGCCGGGGCTGGTAGGCTGTGGTATCGGCGTTGGCCAGGTTGTTGGCCACGGTGTCGAGTTGCTCGCTCCGGGCAATAGCACCCGACAGCGCCACGTAAATGCCGTCACTCATCGCTCACCTCCACTCGACACCGTCCGTTGACCAGTTGCTCGTCGCGCTTGTCCTGCTGGCGGCGCTGTCGTTTCTTCCATTCCTGTAACCGCTCTTCCCGGTGTCTTTGCTGTCCCCGTCGCAACGATACCCGCTGCTCGAGCTCGGCCAGGCACTGCTGCAGTTGCTGTTCCAGCTGCTGCCGGCGCCGCCAGGCCCTTTCCAGGCGTTGTTCGAGCACCCGGCTACGCTGGCAGGCCAGTTGGAATTCGCTCTGCGTCAGGCCCTCACCCTGTCCATACATGTCACGGCGGCAGAGCTGCCATGATGATTGCAACAGTTCGATTTCCCGCCGGCACAACTCCAACAACCGGCGCTGTTCGGCCAGGCGATCGGCTGCCTGGGATTCTTCCAGGCGGCGCAGCTTGAGCACCTTCTCCAGGCGATAGCGAAAGGCCATCCTTCCCTCTCCTCCTCAGGCCACGACGTCGACCTGGCCGCCCTTGCCGTTGGCCCGAGGTCGTTTCTCGCTCTCTTGCTCCTCCCCGGCCTCGGCGAGAGGACCCTTTCCGGACCGGCGGCGCTGCTGGCTCCGCTCGCGAGTCTTCTTCGTCTCCTTCGGCACCCGCCGGGTACGCTTCACCAGCGCCGGCTGCGGGGGCGGGGGAGGGTTCACTTCACGCGGATCCATCTTCCCCTCCCGGCAGCGACCGACGGGCAGCGAGCTGATTGCGGATCTTCACCACCGCCTTGCGATGCAGCTGGCACACCCGGGATTCGGTTACACCCAGCAAGCTGGCAATCTCGCGGTAATTGAGACGGGCGTAGTAGTACAACGAGACGACGGTTCTCAGCCGCTCGGGTAACTGTTGCAGTGCTTCCACCAGGGCCCGCCGCAACCGCTGCCGTTGCAGCTGTTGATCGGGTAGATCGTCCTCGGCGGCGGGAAACCCCTCGCCACGCCGCAGCTGCAACACCATCAACGACAGCTCGCCGCTGGGTCCCAGTCGGGCCGACAACCGTTGCCAGCCGGCCAGGTCCAGGTCCAGTTCCCGGGCCATCTCCTCATCACTCGGCTCCCGGCCCAGTTCCTGGCGTAGCTGGCGCCGGAGTGCTTCCACTCGTCGCAGTTGCTGGCGCTCGCGCCGGGAAAGCGGATCCAGCGACCGCAACTCGTCGAGTATGGCTCCCTTGATGCGAAACTCGGCAAAGGTCTCGAAATCGAGGCCGCGCCCGGGATCGAAACGCTCCAGGGCCAGGAGCAACCCCAGGCAACCGGCCGACACCAGGTCATTTACATCCACGCTGGCCGGCAGGGTGCGGGCCAGGCGTAAGGCAATGCGCCGCACCAGTGGCAGATAGGTCCGCACCTGCGACTCGCGCTCGGACCCGGCCGGCTGGCGTTGTCGTTGGTACGCCTGCAAGGCCGCGTTCATGCCTGACCCTCCTTGTCGTTATTCCCCTGGCGAAAAAGTCGTTCCCAGAACATCTTCATGCCGCCGTCCAGCCCTTCGGGGGGTGGACTGTGCAGAAACTTATCCGCCAGCTCGGCGATGCGTTCGGCGGCAGGCGAATCGGGAAACAGCTCCAGTAGCGGACGCCGGGCCATCACCGCCCGGTTGAGGTTCTCGTCCCGCGGTACGTTGCCGAACAAGGAGATCGATACGTCCAGGAAACGATCGGCCACCTGGGTGAGCCGGCGATAGACATCCAGGGCATCGCTCTCCTGGTGGACATTGTTGACCAGCAGGTGGAAATGGCGGTTGGTGCGTCGCTGCGACAGTACCTTGATGGTGGCGTAGGCGTCTGTTATCGAGGTGGGCTCGCGATCGGTCACCACCATGACCTCGCGAGCGGCCCCGGCGAAGAATTGCACGTCCCGGGATATCCCGGCGGCGTTGTCGATGATAACGGTATCGAAGCGATCCTCGAACCCGTCGAGCTGGTCCAGCAGGGCATAGCGCTGCTCGTCGTCCAGACAGGTCATCTCATAGATTCCGGAGCTGGCCGGTAACACCCAGATTCCTCCCGGTCCCTCGACCAGGATGTCCGCCAGGGGCACCTTGCCGGCCACGGCGTCGTAGAGGGTGTAGCGGGTGGTCAGGCCGAGAATGATGTCGACGTTGGCCAGGCCCAGGTCGGCATCCACCAGCAACACCTTGCGGCCGCGATTGGCCAGGGCCAGCGCCAGGTTGGCCGACAGGTTGGTCTTGCCCACCCCCCCCTTTCCGCTCACCATGGCCATTACCCGCAACCCCGTCGCCAGCAGAACATCGTCCATCTGCCCCGTCTGCCGCCCCGACAGCTTGACGATCTCGGCACTCATCATCTACCTCCCTGACCGTTGCGGCGGTTCCCGGACAACAACAGGCGCACTACCCTTTCCGGCGTGGCTACCTCCAGATCCTCCGGCACCCGCTGCCCGGTACACAGGTAGCTCAGCCGCGCCCGCAACATGACCGGTCCGTTGAAGAGCATCCCGTAGCCGGCGGCGTCATCGAGCTTGGTACATACCAGGCGGTCCGGTCCCGGTTGCCCGAACAGGTGGCGCCAGGCCTCCAGTTCCCGGAACGACGTCTGCGCACCCAGCACCAGGTGGATCTCGTCAACCCAGGCCCGGGAAACCAGCGCCGTGACGGCTTGCCAGCGCCGGGACTGACGTGGTCCCACCCCGGCGGTATCTATCAATACCAGGTGGCGTTCACCCATTCGCTCCAGGGCGCGACGCACTTGTGCCGGACTCTCGGCCACTTCAAGAGGCAGGCGCATGCAGTCGGCGTAAGCGCGGATCTGCTCGGTGCCACCAACGCGGTAGGTATCCGTGGTTACTAAACCGACCCGTTTTCCGGTGATCAGACAGGCAGCGGCAATCTTGGCGATGGTGGTGGTTTTACCCACGCCCGCGGGACCGATGAAGGCCGCCACCCGCCGTCGGCGGGCCACTTGCAACGACTCGGCCACCGGCAGGTGACGAAGCAGGAAACGTGCCACCGCCTGGCGTACCTGGGCGACATCTTCACCATCCTGGGGCGAGGAACGAACGATGGCCTCGGCATGACCGGGCTCGACACCGCCGTCCACCAGTTGCCTGATGACCTCGACCTGGGCCGGGGGCAAGCCGGTGCTGCGTAGCAGGTGAGCCTCGGCCACCAGTGAACGCAGGGTGGCCGTGGCCCGTTCCACTTCCCGGCGGAACCCCTGTACGAACTTGTCCAGGGCATCTTGCTCGGCCACCTTCTCGATGCGGCTCTGGCACACCTGCTGGTACATGCGAGAGATAGCGGTCTGCAGATTGTTCAGACTGCGCACATCGAGACCCGTACCGGCGGTGGGCTGCCGGGAGTTCCGGGCGCCTGGCCCGTCGCCACCCTCTCCGGGCGATCTTCTGCCTGGTGCCGGCACCGCCGCCCGGACCTCCAGCAATCCCGGTTCGCGGCCCGGCCAGACGCGGCGCAGCTTGCGGGTGGAGAGAATCACCGCCTCGGCTCCCAATTCCCGCTTGACGGTACTCAGGGCCTCGTTGATCGACCTGGCACGAAAGGTCTTGACCAGCGCTGCTTCAGGCATGGCACACTCCTTGTCGACAACCGCCATTCATAGCTTCATCCCACCGGTACCGCCTGACCGGCGGACAGGGTTTGACCGGGCATTTCCGGGCCGGGCTCAGCCGTTGCCAGGGCATCACGCAACGACACCACCCCCACCGTGCGCACTTCCAGCCGGGGCTGCACTTCCTCGTGGGAGAGCACGGTGAGCTGGGGCAGGAACCGGTACAGCAACTCGAACAGGGGCCGGCGCAGGTCGGGAGAAGTCACCAGCAGCGGCGGTGCCGGCGAGTTCACCGCCTGCGACTGCAGACGGTTGATGAGCAGGCGGGTGAGGTTCAGGTCGATGGAGATGAAACGCCCCCGCTCGCTGGTTACCAGGCCCTGGCGCAGGAAAGCCTCGGTGGCGCCGTCGAGCATGATGGCGTGCAGGCGCCCGTCCTCGTCGGCCAGCTTCTGACAGATGGCCTTGCGCAGTCGCCGCCGCACCGCCTCCACCAGGACCAGGGGATCACGGCTGCCGGCGGCCTCGTCACCGAGCGTCTCCAGGATGGTGGCAAGATCGCGGATCGACACTCCCTCCGAGAGCAGCAACTTGAGAACCTTGCCGACGTCGCCAACAGTCAGCACGCCGGGAATCAGCTCCTCCACCAGCTTGGGGGAATGTTGCGCCACTACCTCGACCAGCTCCTGTACTTCCTGCCGTCCCAGCAGATCGGCGGCGTTGCCACGCAGCAACTCGGTAAGGTGGGTAGCCACCACCGTGGAACAATCGACCACGGTGTAACCGGCGGCCTCGGCGGCTTGGCGATCGCCGGGCTCGATCCACAAGGCGTCCATGCCGAAGGCCGGTTCCTTGCCGGGTATCCCTTCCACGGCTTCCGTCACCTCGCCGGGCGCCATGGCCATGAGGCGATCGGCGTGGAGGACACCGCGTCCCACCTCGACTCCCCGTAGCAGGAAGCGGTAAGCGTCGGCCTCCAGGCGCAGGTTGTCCCGAATGTGCACCGGTGGAACCACTATTCCCAGTTCCAGGGCCAGCTGACGGCGGATGGCCTTGATGCGCTTGAGCAGATCCTGCTTCTCGCCCTGCACCAGGCGCACCAGCCCGTAGCCGATCTCCAGCTCCAGGGTATCCACCGGCAACATCTGACGAATCACCTCCGGGGCATCCTCATCGGGGACCTGCTGCTGCTCTTGCTGCTGGGGAGTCGTTTCCGGAACGGGGCGCCGCGAGACGTAGTAGGCCACTCCGGCCAACAGCCATAGCACCAGGGTGGGCATGCCGGGGATCAACCCCAGGGCCCCCAGCAACAGGGCAATCACCCGCAAGGCCCGCCGGTGGTGACCCACTTGCTGGGCGATCTCGCCAGCCAGGGGGCCTCCCGAGGCGGCCCGGGTCACCACCACGCCGGCGGCAGTGGAAACCATCAGGGCGGGAATCTGAGAAACCAGCCCGTCACCGATGGTGAGCAGGGTATAGGTCTTGGCCGCCCCGGCCAGCGGCAGGGCATGCTGGCCCATGCCCACGATCAAACCGCCGACGATGTTTATGGCGGTGATGATCAGGCCGGCGATGGCATCGCCGCGAACGAACTTGCTCGAGCCGTCCATGGCCCCGTAGAAGTCGGCCTCGCGTTCGATGTCGCGACGCCGCAGCTTGGCTTCCTCCTCGTTGATGGCCCCGGAGGCCAGCTCGGCATCGATGGCCATCTGCTTGCCGGGCATGGCGTCGAGAGTGAAGCGGGCGGCCACCTCCGCCACCCGCCCGGCTCCCTTGGTGATGACTACGAAATTGATGATCACCAGGATGAAAAAGACTATGCCGCCAACCACGAAGTTGCCCCCGACCACGAAGCTTCCGAAGGTCTCGATCACATGCCCGGCCGCCTGGGTACCCTGGTGGCCGTTGAGCATAATCAACCTGGTAGTGGCCACGTTGAGTCCCAGCCGAAACAGGGTGGACAACAGCAGCATGGTGGGAAACACCGAGAATTCCAGGGGCCGGGCCAGGTACATGGAGATGCACAGCAACAGCAGGCTGAAGGAGATGTTGGCGGCCAGCAGGGTGTCCATCAACAGCGGCGGCAGAGGCATAAGCATCAGCAACAACAGCCCCACCAGCGCCGTGGCCAGCAGGGCCTCGCCGCGACGCGCGGGCAGCAGCAGGTCGTTTCCGGGAGTGGTCATGCGCCGCCACCTCGCAGCCGGTGCAGGAAGGCATAGATCTCCGCCACCGCGCGGAACATCTTTTCATTGATGGTGTGCCCCACCTTGACCAGGCGGAACAATTCCCGAGCCAGCGGCCGGTTCTCCACCACCGGCACCCCGTGCTGGCGGGCAATGGTGCGGATGCGCAGTGCCAGTGCATCTGCGCCCTTGGCGGTGACCCGCGGCGCCGGCCAGCGTTCGGCGTCATAGCGCAGAGCCACGGCCACGTGGGTGGGATTGGCAACCACCACGTCCGCCCGGGGAACCTCGCTCAACAAGCGGTTGAGGGAAAGCTCACGGTGCCGTTGCCGGCGCCGCGAACGCAACAGCGGATCACCTTCCTGCTCCTTGAGATCGTCTTTCATTTCCTTGGGGGTCATGCGCATGCGCCGCTCCAAGTCCCAGCGGGAATAGAGGGCGTCGGCCAGCGCCAGCAAGGTCAAGCCGGTTGCCCCCACGGTGGCCAGGCGCACCGCCAGCCGGCCCAGGTGGGCCAGCACGGCGGCCGGTCGGGCACGGCTCAAGGCCTGCAAGCCGGGCAATTCGCCGGCTACGAACCAGGCACACAGGACTCCCACCAGCGTCACCTTGGCGACCGACTTGACCAGTTCCACCAGGGTCCGGCGGGAAAGCAACAGCTGCTGCAAGCGGGCAAAGGGATCGATGCGGTCCCAGCGTGGTTCCAGGGCGCGGGGACTGAACGACAACTCGCCCTGTACCAGGTGGGCGGCCACCGCCGCCACCATCATAAACCCGAAAGGCAGGGCCAGCAGTACTCCCCCCAGGCCCAGGCCGGTACTCAGCAAGGCCAGCGGTTCGGGCCGGCTCAATCCCCGCAGGGTGGTGCGGAGCAGTCCCGCCAACCGGTCACCCGCAACCGGCCCGTAGGCAGCCATGGTCAGGATACCGGCCAGTAGCACGGCTACTCCGGCCAGTTCGCGGCTGCGCGGCGTTTCACCCCGCTCGCGGAACTCCCGGCGTCGCTTGGCGGTTGCCGGCAGGTGTCTTTCCTGTCCCTCGTCGGCCACGAACTTCCTCCTAGGCCGGCCGGCACAAGCTCAGGGCCATGTCGGCCATGTGCAGGTAACCGTCGCGGAACTGCCCGGCCAGGCCTCCCAGGCTAAAGGCCACGGTTGAGACTCCCACCACGATGGTGATGATGAAGCCGATCACCAGGATGTGTAGTTGAGGCGCTGCCCGTGCCAGCAGGGCCATACCGACGTTCAGCAACAACACCACGACCAACGCCGGTGCCGCCACTACCACGGCGGTGACGAACAGTTCGCCGGCGGCCGCCGGGACCCCCACCACCACCCTTCCCAGGGCCCCGCAGGCGCTTCCCGGCGGCAACCAGGAAAAGCTGTCCGCCAGACCCCGCAGCAAGACCAGGTGGCCATCGCAACCCAGCACCACCATCCAGGCGGCCAACCCCAACAGGCGTGCCAGCACGGTGGTACGATCGCCGCTGGCCGGATCCACCAGGGCGGAAAAGCCCAGCCCCATCTGGATCCCCGCTACCTGTCCGGCCATGCGCACGCCGTGGAAGAACAGGGCGGCCGTGAGTCCCACGGCCAGCCCCAGCAATACCTCGGCGGCGCCGGCGAGCAGCAGCATCACCACGCCGTCCGGTACCCGAACCGGCGGCACCACCGCCGCCAGCAAGAAGCTGACGGCCAGGGCCAGGGCGATACGCACCCGCCAGGGCACCAACTGTCCGCCCAGTACCTGCGAGGAAGCCAACAACCCCGTCAGGCGCAGCAGGATGAACAACAACCCCAACAGGCTGGCCGCCGGCAACAGCATGCTATCCTCCCAGTCCCGGTATCAGGGAAAAGGCCTCCCGCGTGAACTGCATCAACACATCCATCATCCAGCCGGCCGCCAGGTAGGCGGCCAGGGCCATGGCTCCTATCTTGGGGATGAAGGTGAGCGAGATCTCATGGATCTGGGTCACTGCCTGGAACAACGACACCAGCAGCCCCACCACCAGTCCGGCCACCAGCATGGGAGCCGCCACTTGCACCGCGGTCATCAGTGCCTGCCTGGTGAAGCTGAGCGTGAATTCCGGGGTCATGTCTCCACCTCAGGCAAAAGACCGCGCCAGTGAACCCACCAGCAATTGCCAGCCGTCCACCAGCACGAAGAGCAGGATCTTGAAGGG
>QMME01000011.1 GCA_003647095.1 Deltaproteobacteria bacterium | reverse complement strand
TCCCCGCTACCTGGAACGCCGGCTGGTGGAGACGGGACGCCAGGAAACTGAAGAGTTGCTGCTGGCCGACTCCAGCGGCCGCCGCCAGCGTCGACTGGTGAAGGTGAAAAGCGGCCGGCGCGATCACTGGGTACCCACCGACGACCGGCAGACCAGCAACAACATCTATGGCACCTGGGCCGGGCAGCTGTTTCTGCTGGGGGCCGAGGCCTATCTTGACAAACCGCCCACTCCCGAGCCCCGTCAGGTGGCCCGGGTGCGTTTCTTCCGCTCCGGCAAGCTGCTCGATGAACTGGTGTTGGCCGAGGGACCACCCGCTCCCCCGGGCAAGCAAGACCAGTCGCCCCCTCCTCCCGGAAAGATGAAAAAGGACGAGAAGGCCTACTACGCCCGCAGCAGTTTCACCGGGCAGTGGGTGCGCCTGCGCCAGGCCACGGCGCGTACTCTGTACAATGATATAGACACCATCCTCGGTGGCAAGTAGGCAGCGTCCAGGCCGGTTTCAGGCCAGAGCTATACCCGCGGTTGGCGAAAGCGGGGTGTTCCCAAAGGGGGCTGCGGTGTGCTATGACAGGGGTAGATGATCCGGGTGAAGATATCCACGATGGTGCTGGTGCTGGCCATGGCCGGTGTTGCGCGAGCTGGGCCGTCGGTTCGCAAGCTGGCCGTGCTGGATCTGCAGCCACAGGGAGTGGCCGCAGAGATGGCGGCCACCTTGAGTCACGTCCTGCTCGATGCCCTGGTGAAGGGCGGGGGAGTTTCGGTGTTGAGCAAGTCGGACATGACCAGGATACTCACCGTTGAACAGTCGCGGCAGCTGCTGGGTTGCCCGCAGGAAGATCCCAGCTGTGTGGTTCGCCACGGCCAAGCGCTGGGCAACGCCGTGCTGGTGTGGGGCGTGGTGGGCCGGGTGGGCGACCGGGTGGTCATAAGTGCCGCGGCAGTAGACATGCAAAAGGAAAAGACCCTGGGCCGGGAGAGTCGCTCGGTGGCTGCCGGCGATGGCCAGGAGATGATCGATGCCACCCGTGAGATCGCCGAATCGCTGCGGGTGGCCCTGGGCCTGGTCTCCCCGGCCAGCTGGCAACCCATCATGGCGGCCAGCGCCTGGGCCGGGGGTTCGCTGGCCGGCTCGGTGGGCGAGGGGGGGCGCCTGGACGTGTGGCAGACCAGCGTCGAGCTGGAACTGGACGTCTTCATCTGGCAGGGCCTGGTGGCGTTTCTCAAGGTGGGTTTTTCGCTGGGCAGTGGCCGTGACGAAACCGACCAGAGCTTTACCGCCTACCTGGTGCCGGCGGTGCTGGGGGTGAAGTGGCGCTGGGTGCGTGACTGGGTAACCCCTTACCTGGGTGCCGGGGTGGGTTTTGGCTTCCTGAACATGGCCAATCAGGGAGGGATGTTTACCCTGCTGGCGGTTGCGGGAATCGAGATCGCCCCTCCCTCCTGGAAGCGTTTTGCCTTCGGCGTCGAGGGTGGGTTTGCCTACCAGCGGCCGTTTGCCAGCCGCGATCTTTCCCGTATCGGTGGTCGCTTACAAGGCGGGCTGATCTATCGTTTCTGACGGTCCGCTCAGTGTAAAGTAGCACCGCGTTCCACCTGCTGTTGCTGCTCTTCGTAGCCGATGCTGACCAGTTGCAACTCCACGGGCTCAGGAGTGGAGATCTGGCAGGAGAAGGTGGTCTCCAACTCGGGTTGGCAGCGTCCGGCTCCCTGTTCGCGATCCAGCCACCAGCGTTCGAGCAGCAGCGCCTTCTTGCCGCGCAGGCTGCCGGGAGGTTGGTCCTCGGGCTGGTACTCGATTCCGGGCACCAACCAGTGGGTTTTCCCGGTTTCATCGTCCACCACTACGGCCAGCGTATCCATCTGGGCGACGGTGGGTATGTCGTGCTGGAAGGGGTTCTTGGGATTGGAATGTATCAGGGCCAGGCGCGGCTTGAGCCCGGCATCCTCGAGCACCCGGAAGGCCAGCACGGCCCAGTTGCCGGGGGGCCCGTGTCGCTTGCTGGCCGTCTTGAAGGCCGGTTCCACCGGCATCCAGCGATACCAGTAGGTGGCGGGGGCCGGGTCGAGGTGGATGGACCTGTTCATCCAGCTGGCCAGGGTGGCGATGCGCCGGGCCTTCTGGTTGTCCTTTACGGAGCTGGCCAGGAAAGGATTCACCTGCTTGCGCCCGGTGACCTTGCCGGCCCGGGCCATCCACAGGGCCGTCTTGAAAATGCGCCCGCGCAGGTTGCTCCAGCCCGGGCAGTGGGGGCTGAGCAGGACGAAGGGTATACGCTCGGGGCTGAGCGGGGGCAGAGGCCTGGTCAGTTCGAAGGTAAGCGGGTATTCGCCCGGGAGACTGGTGAGTTTTACCCCGCCCGAGGCGTCGACCACCAGCGCCTGCATGTCGGCGCGGTACTCGTCATCGGGATGGCCGAAGACCACCCGGGAACGCTGTACGCAGAAGCGGCTGCTGCCGAAGTGCCAGATGAGCTGGTTGGGACCGGATACCGGCTTGATGATCTCGACGATGTCGCCCACTGCCAGGGGACCGATGCGGAAGGTGGTCTGGCGGGGGAAGCCGTTTTCACAGGGCCAGTCGACCAGGGGTACGGTGCGGGTAGCCTGGACATTGACCTTCTTCTCGTGACCGTCGGCGGCCCAGAGGTGTACCTCGACCGGTGGCACCTTTTCCCGGTAGTGCTCCACGGTGAAGGTGGAGGCGTTCTTGGTGCCCCGGGGAGAGACGATCTTCAGCACCAGATGGTGCACGGCCATGCGTCGCGTGGGCGCTCCGGTGGTGGAACCGCCTTCCTCTTCCCCCAGCATCAGGTAGGATGTGGTGTCGTAGCCATTGCCCCAGTAGTCGTCGTAACGTTCGTCGAGCACGGCCACGGCACCGGGACCATCCCGGCAGATTCCCAGCAGCTTCTGGTCTAGCGCCGACAGGTCACCGCCGGGAAAACGACGGGAACAGGAACTGTTGGTCACCACCAGTGCCAGCAGGCAGGGCAGCAGGAAAAATCTCCGTCCTTTCGCGAACAAGACCTCACCTCCTTTCGAGCGGTTAGCATCCGTCCGGGCAAGTTGCTTGTCAAGCGGGCATTTTTTGGTTAGAAGGACTGCAACCGGCAGTGGCCGGCCGCCGACCGGCGGATGGAGGCGAATTGACGACGCTTTTCTGGTTCGTGGTGCTGGTGGGCATTCTCATCTTCGCCCACGAGGGTGGTCACTTCACTTTTGCCAAGCTGTTCCGGGTCAAGGTGCTCACCTTCTCCTTGGGTTTTGGTACTCCCATACGCCTGGGCCGCTTCAAGCTGAGCTTCAAGCCGGGAGAGACCGAGTATCGCATAGCCTGGTTTCCCATCGGTGGTTTCGTGCGCATGGTTGGCGACGACCCCACCGAGGAGGTGCCCCCGGAGGACCTGCCCCGGGCCTTTTCCTCCCAGAAGGTGTGGAAGCGTTTCCTGATCATCTTCGGCGGACCGTTGTTCAGCATCTGCCTGGCCCTGCCCATCTTCTTCTTTTACAACCTGCTGCAAGACCGGGCGGCGGCGGCGCAGGTGGGTTCGCTGGTGGCCGGTTCCCCGGCTGCCCAGGCCGGGTTGCGGCCCGGCGACAAGGTTCTCGAGGTGGACGGACGCCGGGTGGCCACCTGGGGTGAGCTGGACGACGCCGTTCAGGATGGCAACGGCCAGGCAGTGCGACTGCTGGTCGAACGCCGCGGCCAGCGCCTGCAGGTAGTGGTGAAGCCCTACCACGAGTTGTCGGAGGACCAGCTGGAGTTGCTGGGCAAGCGCTGGGACCTGGGCCTGCGCCATGAACGCCAGGGCAACCTTGTGGGGGTGGTGGCGGAATCGCCCGCCTGGCGGGCGGGACTGCGAACGTGGGACCGCCTGCTGGCCATCGGCGGAGTACCGGTGCTGGAGTGGCTCGATGTCGAGGAACTGCTGGGTCACCTGGGACCGGGTCCGGTGGTGTTGACGGTGCTGCGCGAGGTTGCCCTGGAGGCCGGAGCGGTGAAGATCCCGGTACCGGTGTTGCTGGAACTGTTGTTGCTGGTTCCCGCGAAGGACGGTGCTCTTCCACAGTACCTGGCCGGTGTGGCCGGCACCGGCCTGGAGGCCGCCGATCTATACATCAAGGATGTGAGCCCCGGCCTGCCGGCCCAGAAAAGCGGCATCGTCAAGGGTGACAAGTTGCTGGCCATAGACGGCCGGCCCATCAAGTGCTGGGAACAGTTCTCGCGAGCGGTGGCCGGCTCCGCCGGGCGTTCCCTGCGCCTGGACGTTCGCCACGGGAGGCAGGTGAGAACCATCGAGTTCGTACCCGAGGTCATCACCCAGAAAAACGAGTTCCGGCAGGAGACGCGCAAGCTGGGCCTGGGTGTCGTCTACCAGCGCAACCTGGTGGCCGGCAGGATGATCCCTCGTCCCCACCGCCTGCAGCATGCCCTGGTGGCCTCGTTCACCGACACCGGCAACGTCATCATCATGAACACCATGGGGTTCGTGCGCATCTTTCAGGGCCGGGTCAAGGCCAGCGAGGCCATCGGTGGCCCCATCATGATTGCCGATATAGCCGCCAAGACGGCACGCAAGGGCTGGCGTGAATTCGTGCAAATGATGGCCTTCCTGAGCGTATTGCTGGGCATGCTGAACCTGCTGCCCATCCCCATACTCGATGGCGGACACATCATGTTCCTGGCCATCGAGGCCGTGCGCCGCAAGCCGGTGTCCATCAAGACCCGCCTGGCTGCCGGCTACGTGGGGTTCGCTCTACTGGCGGCCCTGATGATCTTCGCCTTCAGCAACGACATTCAACGTTACTGGTTCTCCTCTTTCTAGGTGCCGGGTCGGAGATACTGCTCCATGTGGTTGCTGGCAGTCGATACCGCCACCCAGCATACCGTGGCCGGACTGTTGCACCAGCAACGCCTGGTGGGTCGTCTTGAACGGGCTGGTCGCCGGCATTCCCGCTACCTGTTCGAGCTGGTCGACCAGCTGCTGGCAGGGGCCGGCATCGGTCCGGCCGAACTCGGGGCACTGGGGGTGGGACGGGGACCAGGTTCGTTCACCGGGGTGCGGGTGGGGATGAGCTGGGCCAAGACCTTGGCACTGTCATGCGACATTCCCCTGGTGGGAGTATCAACCCTGGAAGTGCTGGCAGTCGGCCAGCAGGAGGCCGGCCACACCCTGGTAGTGCCGGTGGTGGATGCTCTCAAGGGGCAGGTCTACGCGGCCCGCTACTACCTGTCCGGCTCCCAGCCTCCCCAGGTGATCTCCACCCCGGCGGCCTGGAATCCCCGCCAGCTGGCCGCCGAGCTGGCAGCCAGCTCGGAACCGGTATGGATGGCCGGCAGTGGCCTGCTGCGCTACCGGGAGATCTTTGCAGAGTCGCTGGGGCGACATCTGCTCACTCCCCGGCAGGAGAGCGCCCACGTTCCCCGGGGAGACTGGTTGGCCCGGCTGGCCGCGGCCCGCCTGGTCCGGCAGGGACCCGACGACCGGCATCACCTCGAACCCGATTACTGCCGGCTGGCCGACGCGGAGCTGGTCCGGTCTCGATAGCTGCTATTGCTTATCGCCCCGGCGGGGACGGCGCCGCGAGCGCTTGCGGGGATTACGGGACTTTCTGCCGGAACCGTCACCGCTGTCGTTGGCACTCCGGACACGGTTCCGTGGCGCACCGGCGCGGCGGGGACGACGCTTTTCCTTGTCCCGGTCCGCGCTTCGACCCCTGCTCCGGCGCCCGCTGGACCTGGTTGCCGGTTTGCCCAGGGTTACCGCCCAGGCATCGCCATCCAGGATTCTCTCGATAAGTTCTGCCTCGCTGGCCACCGCACCGGCCAGCAAGGTGGCCACCTTGCCCAACGCTTTCAGCTCGCTGCGGGTATCGCTTCCACCCACGCCCACCAGTCCCATACCGGCCGCCATCTCCTCGGCCAGCTGGTTGGCCAGGGCGGGTCGGCTGCCGTTGATGATCTCTATGGCCGCCAGTCCTTCCATCTGGAACAGGCGATCACCCGGACTGTCACTAACCGAACGGTCATAGGGATGGGCGGCGATGATGATCCCTTGCTGGGCGCGGACCGCCTCCGCCAGGGATTGGAAACTGATGAGATCCTCAGCGACGAAACGCAGCCAGCGATCGAGTACCGGCAACTGCTCCGGGTGGGGTACGAAGACCAGGTAATGGCCCTGATCGGTCAGAGCCTCCAGGCCCACCAGTAGCACCGGTTCCTGTTGTTTGGCCAGGTTGCGGGCCTGCAGGGCCGGCTCGACCTGGTGCACATCGGTCAGGCACAACCCGTCCAGACCTCGCCGGGCGGCTTCGGCCAGAAGTTGCTCGGCGGTGAACTTGCCGCCGGGGCTGGCCCGGGTGTGAACGTGCATGTCTATAAGCAACGCGATTCCTCCCGTTTTTCGTGGGGCAAGCTAGCACGAACCTGCCGGATAGTCCATCCCTTGCCGCCTGCATCATGGGTGCCGCCGGAGCAGGATGCCGGGGCAGGGGTGGCGTGCTGGGCGGCTCGGGGCCGCACTCTCGTGCTCACTGCGCTCCGCGCGAGAGCACACCCCCTCGCCGCCTGCATCATGGGTGCCGCCGGAGCAGGATGCCGGGGCAGGGGCGGCGTGCTTCAGCGCCAGTACGCCACCGGCCAGCCCTTGCTGCCGGCCAGGTGCTTGAGCGGCCGGTGGGGATTGACCGCCAGCTGGTGACCACAGAGCTCCAGCAGGGGAGCGTCGGAGACGTGGTCGCTGTAGGCGAAGGACGCGGACCAGTCCACCTCGGGAAAGAACTGTTCCTGCCGCAACCGGGATACCTTCTCTTCACCGTAGCAGTTGTCACCGGTGACGGCCGGCGGCGTGGCTCCGTCGGTACGGGTGGCCACCAGGACGTCGAAGTCCAGCTCGCGCCGGGCGACTTCCATGTAGACGTCCACCGAGGCCGTGGCCAGAACCAACAAGTGCCCCTGTTGCCGGTGCCAGGCCACCCGCTGGAGTCCCTGGGCAAACAGGCGGGGCTGCAGCACCCGCTTCCAGAAATCTTCCGCCAGCCGCTCGATCCGCTCCCGGTCGCTGTTGGCCAGCAGGCTTAGCATGGCCGTCTTCATGTGCTTTTTCGATACCCGACCGGCGGCGTAGCCGGCCAGCAACAGCGACAACCAAGGCAAGTGCAGGATTCCGCCGGGACGGTGGCGTAGCACAAACAGCGCGAAGGGAGCTGCCGAATCACCCCGGGCCAGGGTACCGTCGAAGTCGAACAGGGCGGCGATCTTTTTCATGGCAAGGCTAGATCTGGCATTTGCGGGCCTTGCTGTCAAACGGTAACTCTGTTGACTATGTAGTGGCCGGAATCTACACTAACCTCCATGAAGTGTCCTTCCTGTGGAAAAGATATAGATGTCGACACCGCCATATGTCCCCACTGCGATTACATCATCGACAAGTCCTTCCTGGGAGACGGTTATACCGACCAGGACGAGGATACTCCGGACGGGGACGGCGCGGGCCGGGCGTCGGCCGGGGGGGAAGATGGTACGCAACCGGCGGGAACACCGCTGGATGACGATGATCTGGAGCCGGCGGGTGATCCGGACGAGGTGGATCGCGAGTTGGCGGAGCTGCGTCGGCGCCGGCAGGTGAAGCGGGAACAGCCGCGGGCCCTGCGCATCTCCGAACAGGAATCCCCGGACAGCCTGGAGGTGGAGACGGGCCGCCTGTTTGCCGACGTGGTGGCCTTTCTCAAGCGCCTGTGGCAGAACTTCCTGGTTATGCCCCGGGCCGATCGCCTGGTCGTGGGCGGGGCGGCGGTGGCCTTCTTGGGGGCCTTCCTTCCCTGGGTATCCGTGGCCGGCGCCGGAGCCCTGACGCTAATAGGCATCGAGGTCGACGGCATGTTGCTGGTGCTGCTGGCCGCGGCCACGGTGGCGGCGATGTTGCTGCGTCGTAAGCCCCACTGGCAAGAGCAACCCCGTCGCCAGGTGCTGCTCTACGGCCAGCTGGGAGCTTCCGGGCTGGCCACGCTGTTCGTGTTCGTGCAGATCATGCGAGTCGACAGCCTGGTGGAGTTTCCCGAGGCGGCCCGGCTCATGCACACCGCCCTGGGAGCCAGTGTCCAGGCCGGCGCCGTGATCAGCCTGCTGGCCGCCGCAACCATGCTGGGCGGCAGCGTCATGCACTTCACTTCGGAAAAGCAGGATCCCCGGAACTGACATCCCGGCCGGATGAGCCTGCCGGTGGGGACGCGGTGGCCGCGGCAGGCGGGCGGCTCGAGTCCATGAGCCGACGCAACTCCTTGAAAGCCCGGGGGGTTCCCCAGGGCTTGGGGCCTATGAACCATGCTGTGCGCCGCCCCTGGGGTGATACCAGGTAGGTCTCGGGGAACTTCTCGGTACCCCAACGGCGGGCTTCCGTGCCCCCGGGATCCGACAGTACCAGCACGTTGTCAAGTTCGCCCCGTAGCATCCGGGCCGTGGCCCGTACCAGTGTGGCCAGCGACTTGTCGGCAGGATGTGCGGCAAAGCGGGCGGCCAGGCCGGCGACAGCCGCCGGATCGTCGTCCGCCGCAACCAGCAGTAGGCGCAGGGGTTGACCCCGGAACTCCCGAGCCAGGGCCACCAAGTGAGGCAACTCGTCGATGCAGGGCTCGCACCAGGTGGCCCAGAAATTTACCAGCAGCCACTGGCCCCGCAGGTCCCGCAACGAAACCCGCTGTCGGCGGATATCGGGCAGGGAAAATTCCCGGGCCTGGTCCTCGAGTCGGTGGGCATCCAGCACTCCCGAGCCCCGGCCGGACAGGTCGCCCGACCCGTCGGCCATCACGGCCAGCAGTAGTATCACGGCGGCTCCGGTCAGCAGCAGGTACAAGGTGCGATTCATGGACCGAACCTCCTGGCGATGATCTTCCTGGCCAGGTCGGCTCCGCGTTGGCCGGCGGCCAGGTACTGCTCCAGGTTGCTGGCCGGCAGCTCGCCGGTGTCTTCCAGTACCTGCTGCAATATCTCCAGGATGGCGGGGAAGGGGATGTGTTCCTGCAGGAAGGCCTGCACCACCACCTCGTCGGCAACCGATAGTGCCGCCGCCACCCCACCTCCGCGCCCGAGGGCCTGGCGGCACAGGCGCAGGGCGGGGAAGTCCTCTTCCCGGGCCGGCTGAAAGGACAGCTCGACCCGGCAGGGATCACTGCTGACGATGTCGGGCAGTCGTTCCGGCAAGGGCAGCCGCCGGGGATAGGCCAGGGCGTAGGCGATGGGCAGGCGCATGTCGGGCTCGGCCAGCTGGGCCAGCAGGCCGCCGTCCATGGTTTCCACCAGCGCGTGAACCATGCTCTGGGGATGGACCAGTACCTGGATGTTGTCGGCCGGCAGGGAGAACAACCAGCGGGCTTCGATGATCTCGAAGCCCTTGTTCATCAGGGTGGCGCTGTCGATGCTGATCTTGGGACCCATCTTCCAGCGCGGGTGGCTCAAGGCCTCGGCGACGCTGACCTGTTGCATCGACGCCGGATCGCGTCCCAGGAAGGGTCCCCCCGAGGCGGTGAGTATCAGCCGGCGCACCGCGGCCGGGTCCAGGCCGTCAAGCAGCTGGTGGGCGGCGGCGTGCTCGGAATCGACGGGGATTATCTCACCGCCATGCCGGGCCGCCAGGCCTGTGACCAGTTCACCGGCCATGACCAGGACTTCCTTGTTTGCCAGGGCCACGCGTTTGCCGGCCTGCAGCGCGCTACACACCGCTGTCAGCCCGGCCTGGCCCACCGTCGCCGCCAGCAGGCAATCGTAGTCGCCGGCGGCGGCCAGCCGCTCCAGTGCTTCCGCTCCGGCCTCCACCCGGCAGGCCGAGTCCACCAGGGGAGACAGCTTCCCGGCAGCGGTCCCGTCGGCCAGCACCAGCAATTCCGGCCGGAAGCGGGCTGCCAGCTTAGCCAGCCCCTGGAAATCACTACTGGCCGCCAGGGCCACCACCTGGAATATCTCCGGGAAGGCAGCGGCCACCTGCAGAGCCTGACGACCCACGGAGCCGGTGGCTCCCAGCACCGCCAACCTGCAGCCTGGGCTCATGGCTTCTCCTGTCGTTGCTCGTCGGTGAGGCCGAAGCGCCGCCGGCGCCGCTGGAACTCCCGCAGGGCCCTCTGCAGATCGCTCTCGTCGAAATCTGGCCACAGCTTGCGGGAGAAGATCAGTTCACTATAGGCACTTTGCCAGAGGAGAAAGTTCGAGAGGCGTTTTTCACCCCCGGTGCGGATGATGAGATCGGGATCGGGCAAGTTGGTGGTGTAGAGCAACCGTGACAGGGACGCCTCGTCGATGGCGCCTGGTGCCAGGCTGCCCGAGGCGATGCGGCGGGCCAGGCGCCTGGCTGCCCGCACGATCTCCTCGCGGGCACCGTAGCTCAGGGCCAGGGCCAGGGTCATGGAACGATTGTGACGGGAAGTCTTGATCAGGGCCTGCAGCCGCTGCCTGACGAAGGCCGGCACTTTTCTCTGCTCGCCAAGCTGGATGACACGAATGTCGCGGCGCATGATCTCCTGCCACTCGCGGGCGATGAACTCGCCCAGCAGGTTCATGAGCCCTTCCACTTCTTGCCGGGGTCGGCCCCAGTTCTGGGCGGAGAAGGCATAGAGGGTGAGATAGGAAATGCCCAGCCGGCGACACTCTCGTACCACCCGGCGTACCGCCCGGGCCCCGGCCCGGTGCCCGGCCACCCGCGGGCGCCCGCGCTGCTGGGCCCAGCGGCCGTTGCCGTCCATGATAATGCCCAGGTGGGTGGGAAGCCGGGAGCGGTCGAGCATCATTCCTCCGATACGGTCAGGCGTCGCGGGCCGTAGCGAAATTGCACGACCGCCCCCACCAGCGCCAGCAGGGAGACGATGATACTCCACGACAGGGGATGGATGCTATCGAAATGGCGCAAGATCGGCAGCAGGCTGCGACCCAGGACCTGGCAGACCGACCAGGCGAGCAACTGCGCTCCCAGCATGCTGGTGGCTACTATGACCAGGGCCCGCAGGTAGCGTATCGACAACAGGCCCGCCAGTATGAATCCCCCCAGGAACCCCCACCAGAAGATACCTGCGTGGAGGAAGCGATGCAGCAGTTGTCCCAGTGCCAGGCCGCCGGCCAGGCCGGCCAGCAGGAAGACGGAAACCCGCCACAGGGGCAGGGCCAGCAACGACATCACCACGATCCCGGCTCCGATTCCCCAGCCCCGGGCCACCCCTGCCCAGGCGGCCAGCAAGCTGCCAGCGAAGGCCCCGGCCATGGCCCCGGCCACGACCAGGGTTATCCGGTGCAGTTTCCAGCCCAGCAACAACCAGGCCAGGCCGATGGCGCCGACCAGCAGCACCAGCCAGGTGGGGATGCCGTGCTCGAAGCCCAGCACCCGATCGGCACTTTGCAGGGGCATCGGCCTTTCCCGCCGGGCTCAGATTTCCAGGATTTCCTTTTCCTTCTTTTCCAGAATCTCATCGATGCTGGCGACGGCCTTGTCGGTTTCCTTCTGGGTACGTTCCAGGCCGCGCTTCTTGTCGTCTTCGGAGATTTCCTTGTCTTTCTCCAGTTCCTTGAGCATGTCGTTGGCTTCGCGGCGGTGGTTGCGTATGCTGACCTTGGCCGCCTCGGCCATCTTGCGGCACTGCCTGGTCAACTCCTTGCGGCGCTCCTCGGTGAGAGCGGGGATGGGCAGGCGTACAACCTCGCCGTCGCTTTGCGGGGTGAGTCCGATCTCGGCGGTGTTGATGGCCTTTTCGATCTCCGGGAGCATCGATTTTTCCCAGGGCTTGATGACGATCAGCCGTGCCTCGGGAATCGACAGGGAAGCAACCTGGTTGAGCGGCGCCCGGGAACCGTAGTACTGCACCCGCACCGGTTCCAGGATGGCCAGGTTGGCCCGTCCCGTGCGCACCCGGGACAAGTCACGCTTAAATGCCTCTATGGCCTTGTTCTGATTGTTACGGAGTTCTTCGATAACGTCGTCGACCATGGCAATGTACCTCCCGCAGAGCTTCCGTTCATTCCCGCGCCAACTCACCCACCGTGGTGCCGATATCCTCGCCCTGCAATACCTTGAGGATGTTGCCCCGTTCCAGCAACTTGAAGACCACTATGGGAATATGGTTGTCCATGCACAGCGACACTGCCGTCGAATCCATGAACTTCAGGTCGCGGCGCAGCACATCCATGTAGGTGAGGTGCTTGAAGCGCTTGGCATTGGGGTCCTTGAGGGGATCGGCGTCGTAGACTCCGTCGACGCGGGTGGCCTTGAGAACCGCCTGGGCCCGCAACTCCATGGCGCGCAGGGCGGCGGCGGTGTCAGTGGTGAAGTAGGGGTTGCCGGTCCCTGCCGCCAGCAACACCACCCGCCCCTTTTCCAGGTGCCGAATGCCCCTCCGGCGGATATAGGGTTCGGCCACCTCGTTGGCCTGCAGTGCGCTCAGGACCCGGGTATGCAGGCCTTCACGCTCCAGTGCTTCCTGCAGGGCCAGGCAGTTGATCATGGTGGCCAGCATGCCCATGTAGTCGCCGGTGGCCCGGTTGATGCCTGACTCGCTGGCCGTCATCCCGCGGATGACGTTGCCGCCCCCGATGACCACCGCCAGTTGCACGCCCAGCTCGTGTGCCTGTTTCAGTTCGGCGACGATATCGGCGACGACGTCGGCGGATATGATGGGCGCATCGGGGTTCTCTCCCCGCAGCGCCTCTCCCGACAGCTTGAGCAAAACCCTTGTGAAGATTGCCTTCATGCCTGCGCCCCACTGGGCGAGCAGAACCCGCCCCGGCTGGTTTCTTCCCTGCGGTCCCTGGCCGCCTGGCGGCAGCTCCCCGCGGGAAGCGCCCGGCGTGCTCCGGCACCGCCTGACGGGCTATTTCTCCGCCTGGGCCTGACCCAGTTGCGCGGCCACCTCGGCGGCCAGGTCGCTTTTTTTCTTCTCGATCCCCTCACCCAGCTCGAAGCGGGCGAAGCGTCTCACCACGACGTTCTCACCGGTCTTGGCCACCAGCTCCTGGCGAAGCTTGTCCACCGTCATCTTCTGCTCGCGGATGTAAGGCTGATCCAGCAGGCACACCTCGGAGAAGAACTTCTTGAGCCGGCCCTCGGCTATCTGGTCCCAGATCTTTTCGGGCTTGCCCGACTCCTGGGCCTGCTTGCGGTAGATCTGCTTTTCCGCTTCCACTACCTCGGCCGGGACGTCGTCGCGGCTGAGGTACTGGGGATTGGCGGCAGCCACCTGCATGGCAACCTCGCGGCAGAAGTTCTTGAAATCCTCGCCCCGGGCGACGAAGTCGGTCTCGCAGTTGACCTCCACCAGCACGCCGATACGACCACCCATGTGAATGTAGGCTTCGACCTGGCCCTCGGCGGCAACCCGGCCGGCGCGCTTGGAAGCCGAGGCCATGCCTTTTTCCCGCAGGTAGGTCACGGCCTTTTCCAGATCTCCGGAGGTCTCCTGCAGGGCCCGCTTGCAATCCATGATACCGGCGCCGGTGCGCTGGCGCAGCTCGTTTACCATCTTGGCATTGATTTGCATGACTGGTGCCTCGCTGTTTGTGTTGCCGGTTTTTCCGTCAGTCCTGCTTTTCCGTGCCCGGGGTTTCACCCGCTGGTGCCGCCTGCTCCTGCATGGCTTGCTCGATCTGCTGGCGGCTGACCACTTCCACCTTGGGACCGCCCGGGCGGGCCTCGGACTTCTTGGCCGGTTTCTTTTCCGCCTGGCGCGGTTGCGCGGTGATCTGTTCCTGGTATTCGCGGGCACCTTCCAGGCAGGCATCGGCCATGCGAGCGGTGAACAGCTTGATGGCGCGGATGGCGTCATCGTTGGCGGGGATGATCAGGTCTATGCCTTCCGGGTCGCAGTTGGTGTCGGCCAGGGCCACCACGGGGATGTTGAGCTTGTTGGCCTCGCGAACGGCGATGCGTTCCTTGCGGGGATCCACCACGTACAGCAGACCCGGCAGGCGGGTCATCTCCTTGATGCCCGGCAGGTTGCGTTCCAGCTTGCGGGCTTCGCGCTGCAACTGCAGCACTTCCTTCTTGGTGAGCCGCTGGAAGGATCCATCGCTGGCCATTTTGTTGAGGGTCTTGAGCCGTTCCACGCTCTGGCGCACGGTGCGGAAATTGGTCAGGGTACCGCCCAGCCAGCGGTTTTGCACGTAGAACATGTTGCAACGGGTGGCTTCCTCGACGATTACGTTCTGTGCCTGCTTCTTGGTGCCCACGAACAGCACCTTTTCTCCCCGGGCCGTCACCTGGCGAACGAAGTCGAAGGCCTGGTCGAACATGCGCGAGGTCTTCTGCAGGTCGATAATGTGGATTCCGTTGCGGGCTCCGAAGATATAGGGTTTCATCTTCGGGTTCCAGCGGCTGGTCTGGTGGCCGAAATGCGCCCCGGCCTCCAGCAGCGCCTTCATGGAGATCACTCCCATTTCCTTCCTCCTTGCGGGTTGTTACCTCCGCCGGGGTCATTGCCACCCGAACATCCCCGGGGGGACACCCATCGGGCGGCTACCTCGGCGTGAGTAGTTGGCCGCGTGGTGGCAGTCCCACACGGCTTCCGGCACCACGCCGGAGCGACACTGCTAGCACAATGGTACTGGTGATGCAAGGAAAATTGCTGCTGCTAGCTCCCCCTGCCGGGCCGCCATCTGTCTGTCTCCGCTGCGAAAATGGCCCCGAAGCAGGTGGCGGGGATGCTCAGGCCCGGGCCTGCTTGCGCAGGCAGCAGTTCTTGTACTTCTTGCCGGAACCGCATGGACAAGGGTCGTTGCGGCCGATCTTGCGTCCTTCCCGCTTGAAGGTGGCCACCTTGCCACCGTCCCCGGAAGCGGCGTCGGGTCCCCGGCCCTCGTAGGTGGTGCGGCGCCGGGCCTGGCGTTGGCGCATAAGCCTCTCGCCCTCGTCTTCTTCCTGGAGCTGTACCTGCATCAGCTTCTTGGCTACCTCGGTCTTGATGCGGTGCAGCATGGACATGAACAGCTCGTAACCTTCCTTCTTGTACTCCTGCTTGGGATCCTTCTGGGCATAGCCGCGCAGCCCGATGCCACTGCGCAGGTGATCCATGGCCAGCAGGTGATCCTTCCACTGGTGGTCGATCTCCTGCAGGTAGAAGAAGTGCTCCACCCGGCGCATGTTGTCAGGGCCGATCTGTTCTTCCTTGGCCAGGTAGGACTTCTCGATCTCCTCCCACAGGCGCTGGCCCAGGGCGTCGCGGTTGCGAGGCACGTCGTCGAGGGGGATCTTCTGGCCGAAGACTCCGAAGATACGGTCCTGCAGGCCCTTTATGTCCCAGTCTTCCGGGCGGATGTCCTCCGAGCAGGTCACGTCCAGCTCGGTGATGAGTACGTCCTCGATGAGCTCGAGAATCTGCTCGCGCATGTTCTCTCCGGCCAACACCCGGCGGCGTAGGTCGTAGATGGTCTTGCGCTGCATGTTCATGACGTCGTCGTACTCGAGCAGACTCTTGCGGATTTCGAAGTTCTGGGCCTCGACCCGTTTCTGGGCGCTTTCGATGGAGCGGCTGACCCACTTGTGTTCGATGGGTACTCCCTCTTCCATGCCCAGGCGTTCCATCAGGTTCTTGAGCCGGTCGGCGCCGAAGATGCGCAGCAGGTCGTCTTCCAGCGACAGGTAGAAGCGCGAGGAGCCGGGATCTCCCTGGCGCCCGGAACGGCCGCGCAACTGGTTGTCGATGCGCCGGGCCTCGTGGCGTTCGGTTCCCAGGATGTGCAGGCCGCCGGCATCGAGCACCTGTTGGCGCTCTTGGGCACAGGTTTGCTGGAACTTGCTCAATACCTCCAGGTACTTGTCGCGATCCTGGTCGGGATCGGCGTGCATCCTGGCCAGGAACTCGGGATTGCCGCCCAGCACGATGTCGGTGCCTCGGCCGGCCATGTTGGTGGAAATGGTCACCGCCCCGTGGCGACCCGCCTGGGCCACGATTTCGGCTTCCTTGGCATGATGCTTGGCGTTGAGTACGCTGTGGGGAATGCCCGCACGCTTCAGCCGGCGGGCGATCTCCTCGGATTTCTCGATGGAGATGGTTCCCACCAATACCGGTTGACCTCGCTCGTGCAGTTCCCGGATCTCCTCCGTCAGGGCGGCGAATTTCTCTTCCTCGGTGCGGTAGATGACGTCCTGGTGATCCTCGCGGATGCAGGGGACGTTTGTGGGTACCACCATGACGTCGAGGCCGTAGATCTTGGAGAACTCCTCCTTCTCCGTCTCGGCGGTACCGGTCATGCCGGCCAGCTTGCGGTACATGCGGAAGTAGTTCTGGTAGGTGACCGTGGCCAGGGTCTGGTTTTCGTTCTCGATGGGGACGCCTTCCTTGGCTTCCACCGCCTGGTGCAACCCGTCCGACCAGCGCCGGCCTTCGAGGATGCGGCCGGTGAACTCGTCGACTATCTGTACCTTGTTGTCCTCGGTTACGATGTAGTCGACCTCGCGCTTGAACAGGGTATGCGCCCGCAGGGCCTGATTGACGTGGTGTAGCAGCTCGATGTTGCTGGGGTGATAGAGGTTGTCCACTCCCAGCAGTTGCTCCACCCGGCCCACACCGTCTTCGGTGAGTACGGCGGTGCGGCTCTTTTCGTCGACGGTATAGTCACGATCTCGCTTGAGCTTGGGGATGATGGCGTTGGCCTGGTAGTAGACCTCGGTGGCTTCCTCGGCCGGGCCGCTGATGATCAGGGGAGTGCGGGCCTCGTCGATGAGGATGGAGTCCACCTCGTCGACGATGGCGAAGTGATGTTCGCGCTGCGTGTAGTCGTCGAGGGAAAATTTCATGTTGTCGCGCAGGTAGTCGAAGCCGAATTCGGAGTTGTAGCCGTAGGTGATGTCGGCCCCGTAGGCCTGTTGCCGTTCCAGGTCCGACAGGCCGTGGACGATTACTCCCACGCTCATCCCCAGCCAGCGATAGAGCCGGCCCATCCACTCGGCGTCACGCTGGGCCAGGTATTCGTTTACAGTGACCACGTGCACGCCGCGACCGGACAGGGCGTTCAGGTACACCGGCAGGGTAGCCACCAGGGTCTTGCCCTCACCGGTCTTCATCTCGGCGATCTTGCCCTGATGCAGCACGATACCGCCCAGCAGCTGCACGTCGTAGTGCCGCTGGCCGAGCACGCGAATGGCCGCCTCGCGCACTACCGCGAAAGCTTCCGGCAGCAGTTCGTCCAGTACCTCGTTTTCAGTGAGAATACGGGTCTTCTCGTCGACGTTGCTGCGCCCGCCCAGCTTCCTCTCCACTTCCTGGCTGAAGCGCTGGCGGAATTCCGCAGTCTTGCCCTTGAGCTGCTCGTCGGACAGGGCGCGGGTGGTTGGTTCCAGGGCGTTTATCTTCTGCAGCAGGGGGCGCAGTTTCTTCAGGCGGCGCTCGTTGCGGGTACCAAAGAAGATTCGCGATATTCTGTCAGGTACGGCCAATTCATCATCCTCCACTTGCCGGGCGACGGTTGGCCCCGCCCCGCTCGTTGCGCAGTCTAGCACCACGGGGGGCGGGAAACAATATCAAAAAGATATGCCTGAGATTCCCAGATTCACAGGGGAATGATTTTCAGACTAGTCTTCCAGGATGTAGCCACGGGGGTCTTCGGGTATGCCGTTGACCTCGACCTCGTAGTGCAGGTGCGGGCCGGTGCTGCGCCCGGTGTTGCCGATGGTGCCGATGATCTCGCCACGCTCGATGCGATCTCCCACCCGGGCCTTGATCTCGTTGAGGTGGCCGTAGCGGGTGCGTATACCGTAGCCGTGATCGATGACTATGGTCTTGCCGTAACCGCCGTTGTTGCCGGCGAAGACCACCACCCCCCGGGCCGGCGCCATGACCGGCATCCCCGGCTGGTTGGCGATGTCCAGGCCGTGATGCATGGTGGGCTTGCCGGTATAGGGATCGGGGCGCATCCCGAAGCCGGAGGTGACCCAGCCCCGGGCCGGCCAGATGGATGGGGTGGCGTCCAGGCGCGCGCGCTGGCTGCGCAGCAACGTCTCCAGCTGGCTGATGGAGCCTTCCCGGCGTTCGGCCTCGGCGGCCAGCTCGGCCACGCGCTTGCCCAACAGGCTGATGGCCAGGTGGGGATTGGCGCCGATGGAGTTTATCAGGGGATCCACCTCGGGGCCGGCCATGGTGCCATCGGTGCTGGGGGTGGCCTGGAAAGGTCCCTGCGCCAAGTGGCGCTTGGGATCGTGCAGCTGGGTGATGGCCCGCAGCTTGGTGTCGAAGCGCTCGACCCGGTCGAGCACGTTCTGGACGCTGTCCACCTTCTCCAGCAGGGCCACCAGCTGGTGGCGTAGCTCGACGTTCTGTTGGCGCAGGCGGGTGTTTTCCAGCAGGCGCTGTACCACCGAGACGTAGTGAATCGAGGTGCCGATGACCAGGGCTACCATGGCCATGGCCAGGCTGATCAGCACCCAGGCGGTGGTTCGCGAGATGCGCAGGCGGCGCACCTTGGACGAGCGGTCGGGCACCACCATGATGGTAAAACGTTTGGCCATGGCCTATTTCCCAGCGCCCCATGCCGGAGCGGCGGAATTGTTACAATTGTCGTACTCCCCTGTCAACAACATTTTACCATAAATACCGGCTTGCCGGCCGAATGGCAACAGAAAAGCGTCAAGATTGTCCCCGTTGTCGCCGGCCCACCCGGAGCATGACAGCCGTGATGTTATCGTCTCCTCCGGCCCTGTTGGCGGCGGCGACCAGGGTCGCGGCGGCGCCTGATGGCGGGCAGGAGGAGAGAATGCCGGATATTTCCTCGTCCGGAATCATGCCGTTGAGGCCATCCGAGCACAGCAGGAATATATCGCCGACCTGCAACTCCGTGGTGAACACATCGGGTGTCACCTCGGACTCGAACCCCACGGAGCGGGTGATGATGTTGCTGAATCTGCTGTGAGCCGCTTCTTCCTTGGTCAGGAAGCCGGCCTTGACCTGCTCGTTCACCAGGGAGTGGTCATCGGTGAGCAGGTCCAGTTGCTGGTTGCGCAAGCGGTACAGGCGGCTGTCTCCCACGTGGGCCACGTAGCCGGTAAGGCCGTGCACCAGCAGCAGGGTGGCGGTGGTACCCATGCCCTCCAGTTCCGGGCGCCGGCTGGAAAGCTCGTAGATGCGCGCCGAAGCGTCGCGCACCGCCCGGTCGAGCATCTTCAGTACCGGTTCTGGTTCCTGGTGCGAGAACACCGATTGGAACACCCCGCCGTTGCGACGTGCCTGCAGCACGTGCTGCCTGACGATCTTCACCGCCATGCGGGAGGCGGTATCGCCGCCTGCGTGGCCGCCCATGCCGTCGGCGACCATGTATAGACCCAGGTTGGACTCGGCCAGGGAGAAATCTTCGTTGATCTCGCGCTTGCGTCCCACGTCGGTACGCAACCAGTGGGAGAGACGAACCGGAGATACCGCCGCTGGGTGCTTGCCCTTGCGCTTGGATCTGCAACCCGACATGATCTCGTTACTTACCATAGTTGCCATTGTTGATCAAAAATTGCTCCCGGCGGGTTTCCTGCTGCTGGAATTCGGACTGCCGGCATTGCTCACTCGTAACGCAGTGACTGTATGGGATCCAGCGAGGCCGCCTTGCGGGCCGGCGTCACTCCGAAGAAGATTCCCACCGCTACCGAGAAACCGAAGGCTACCAGCACGACCCACAAGGTGATCCGGGTGGGGATGTCGGGAATCGCCCAGCTTACCAGCAGGGACATTCCCCCGCCCAGAGCCAGTCCCACCAGCCCGCCCAGCAGGCTCAGGCAGACCGACTCCACCAGGAACTGGGCCATGATGTCGAAACGGGTGGCGCCGACCGCCTTGCGAATGCCGATCTCGCGGGTGCGTTCACGCACCGACACCAGCATGATGTTCATGATGCCGATGCCGCCGACCAGCAGCGAGATGCTGGCTATGCCCAGCAGCACGAAGGTCATGGTACGGGAGATCTTGTTGAAGGTATCCAGCAGATCCGCTTGGCTGACAACGGTGAAATCCTCCTTGTGGTTGTGCCGCGAGGCCAGGATGTGCTTGATATCGGCGATGGCCGGGTCCAGGTTGGACTTGTTGGCGGCCTTGACCGATATGCGTGACAGGCCCTCCAGGTTGAACAGGTCCAGCGCGCAGCTGACCGGCACGAAGACGACGTTGTCAAGGTCGAATCCCAGCGACTGTCCCTTGGGTTCCATGGTGCCGATCACCCGGAAACGGGTCTCGGCGACCTTGATCACCTGCCCCAGCGGCGAGCGCTCGCCGAATAGCTCGGTGGCCACGGTGCGGCCGATGACGGCAACCCGGTGCTTGTTGCTGACGTCGTCGCGGGTGAAGAAGCGTCCCGCAGCCACCCGGTGGTTGTGTACCAGGGTGTAACGCTCGCCGGTGCCCATCACCAGCACGTCTCGCGAGGAAGGGCCGCTTTCCGCGGTGGAGCCGCCCATCACCACCGGCGCCAGCGCCTCGATGTTGAGCGAGCGCTGTTCCAGGGCCCGGGCGTCGGCCAGGGTGAGCCGGCGCACCGTGGTCAGCGAGCGGCCGTGGCCGCGGGTGGTGGACTTGCCGGGAAAGACGAACAGCAGGTTGGAGCCCATGCCGGCGAAGATGTCGGCCAGGTAGCCGCGCACCCCCTCGCCGATGGACACCAGCAGGATCACCGAGGTCACCCCGATGACCACTCCCAGGGTGGTGAGGAAGGAACGTAACTTGTTGGCACGGATGGAATCCACCGCCACGCGCACCTGTTCGCCCAGTTCCACGCTCACTCCCTCTCGTCGGCGACTATCAGCCCATCGAGCAGCCGTACCCGGCGCGGGGCCAGGGACGCCACCTCCGGGTCGTGGGTGACCAGGATGACGGTCATGCCCAAATCGCGGTTGAGGCTCGCAAACAGGCCGGTAATCTCCCGTCCCACTTTCTGGTCCAGGTTGCCGGTGGGTTCGTCGGCCAGCAACAGGGCCGGCTGGTTGACCAGGGCCCGGGCTATGGCCACCCGCTGGCATTCGCCACCGGACAGTTCGCTGGGACGGTGTCGGCCTCGCTCGGCCAGGTTCACCCGCTCCAGCGCCCGGCGGGCCATTTCCCGGCGCCGGCGTCGTTCCACGCCGGCGTACAGCAGCGGCAACTCGACGTTTTCCTCGGCGCTCTGCCGCGGCAGCAGGTTGAACGACTGGAAGACAAAGCCGATCTTGCGGTTGCGGATACCGGCCAGGGCGTCGTCGGACAGTGTCGATACCTGCTGGTCTTCCAGCCGGTAGCTGCCCTGGCTGGGAGTGTCCAGGCAACCGATGATGTTCATCAGCGTGGACTTGCCGGAACCGGAAGGGCCCATGATGGAGACGAACTCCCCGGCGCTGATGAGCAGATCCACTCCCCGCAGGGCGTGTACCTCGCCGGCACCCATGCGGTAGTTCTTGTGCACCGCCTGAAGTTCGATCATGGCCCGTCTTTCACCAGGCCACCCGGCCCGCGGGAGCCCACTCGCCCAGGCGTACCTTGACCCCGTCGGCCAGGCCGCGGACCTCGAGCGAGACGATCACCCGGTCGCCCTCGGCCAGGCCCCGGATCACTTCGGTGCGCTCCCAGTTGGAGATGCCCGCCTGGATGGTTTGCAGCCGCGCTCGCCCGCCCGCCACCAGGAATACCTGCTCGTTGCCTCCCTTTCTCATGATGGCGTTGGTGGGCACCCAGAGAACCTGTTCTTTCTTTTGCACCACCACTTCGATGTCGGCCGACATGCCGGGCTTGAGCGGAATCCGCTGGCCGTCGAAGCCGACTTCCACCTCCAGGTGGCGGTTCTGGCGCACGTCACGGCTGACCACCGGTGAGATCCAGGTGAGCTTTCCGGCGAGTTGCCGGCCGGCGAAGGCATCGCACAGCACGCGCACCGGAAAACCCGTTTGCAGTATCCCGGCATCGGCCTCGTCGACCGGTGCCAGCAAGGTGACCTGGCTGTCGTCTACCAGGTCGAGAACCGGGGCTCCGGCCACCAGGGCTTCGCCCACCTCCACGTGTAGCGCCGTGACCTGGCCGGCAAAGGGAGCCCGGATGCGGGTCTCTTCCAGAGCGGCGGCGGCAACGGCCACCGCCGCCTGTAGCTGGTCGATGTTGGCCTGGGCCGTCTTTACCGCCTCGGCAGCCAGGTCGCGCTCGGCTTGGACGCGGTCGAGCGCCTGCTGGGAAAGCACTCCCTGGCTGCTGAGCCGGCGCGAGCGCTTCAGTGCCCGTTCGGAGGCTTGCAGGCGCAGCCGGGCCGAGCGCAGTCCGCTCTGCCCCACCTCCAGGTTGGCCCGGGCCAGGCGTAGCCGGGCCCGCAGGGTGCCGTTTCCCAGCTCGACCAGCAGCTGGTCCTTTTCCACCCGGTCACCTTTTTGCACCTCGATCCCTGACACCCGGCCGATGGTGGAGGCCCGGATGGCGGCCTGGCGCCGGGCCCGTACCTCGCCGGCCTGGATGGAAGTGACCACCTTCTCCACCGGGCCGCGGACCACTTCCACCACCCGTACCGTCACCACCTTCTCGGGCCAGGCCAGCAGCAGCACCACTACCACCACCAGTAGCAGCAGTAGCTTCACCAGGTGCCGGGCCCACTTGTGCCTTGACTCCCTGTCCATGTTCCTTCCTGCCAGCCACCTCGCCAGCGGAGCGGCCCCTAGATGTTAGCATGCCCCGGGAAAGGGGGAAATTTTTTGCTGCTCTTGTTCGACTGGCCTGGCTCAGGCGCTGCGGACGAAAGGATGCTCGTGGTGGCCGGCGGAGGTGATGCGGTTGTTGGCGTCAACCAGCACCACCTGAGGCTGGTAGGTCCGGGCCTGCTGCTCATCCATGGAGGCGAATGTCGCCAGGATGACCCGGTGGCCGGGTTCGACCAGCAGGGCGGCTGCGCCGTTCATGCAGATGGTGCCGCTACCGGGCGGACCGGCCAGGATGTAGGAGGTGAGCCGGGCGCCGTTGTCGACATCCCAGACGTGTACCTGCTCGTAAGGCAACATGTTGGCTGCCTCCATGAGCTTGCTGTCGATGGTTACCGAACCTTCGTAGTCGGGATTGGCCTCGGTGACCGTGGCCCGGTGAATCTTCGACTTGAACATGTTCACTTGCATGATCCGCTACCCTCCGGCACCCTCCGCCCCGCGGATGGCCAGGAGGATCTCTTAATTGGATCGGGATGATTTCCGGTCCCGGTACCGTGGGGATCCAGGCGCGGCAATCTGCGGGCGCTCTTTTCACCAGGACCGTGGCCCCCGTGTCGGTGGACCCGGTCCCACACATGGTATAGGATAGCCACGCGATCATGGAACTGTCAAGCGGAAAACCAGCCTTGCCGGCGTTACTGGTCGTAATTGCTGCGCTTTCTTGCCTGCCCGCATGCCGGCAGCGACACCCCACCGGCGCCGGGCGAGCAGCCGTCAAGGTTCCCCGGCTAGTGCGGCCACCCCGCATCGACGGCCGGCTGGATGACCCGGCCTGGAAGGGAGCGGCCCGGATGGGACCCTTCCGGCGTTCGGACGGCCGGGCCGAGGCCCGCCAGCAGACCCGAGTGCTCATGGGCTGGGACCGGGGATTCCTCTACCTGGCCTGCGACTGTACCGACCACGACATCCGCGGGCACTATCAGAACCGCGACGACCCGCTCTACCTGGAAGAGGTATTCGAGGCCTTCCTGGATACCGATGCGGATGGCCGGGACTACCTGGAGTTGGAAGTCAGTCCCAACGGCCAGACCTTCGATGCCTGGTTCTCGGGCCGGCGCAGCGGGCGGCGGCTGGATTGGAATCCACCCCTGCAGCTTGCGGTGCAGGTGACAGGCACCCTGAACGACTCCAGCGACAGCGATACGGGCTGGACGGTGGAGCTGGCCCTGCCACTTGATTCGCTGCCGGGACGGGTCCGCCGTCCCGCGGCCGGGGTGCGCTGGCGGGCCAATTTCTTCCGCATCGACAAGAGCGGCCGGGGCGGAGAGGCATCTTCCTGGCAGGCGACTCCCTCGGGAGATTTCCACGACCCGGCCGCTCGCGCCGTCATCGAATTCACCGATCAAGGGGAAAGACCATGAGCAGAATTCCATTGTTATTAGTGCTGGTACTGGTTGCCGGGGGTGAGGCTGGTGGTTGTGCCTCTTCCTCCTCGGCC
>QMME01000010.1 GCA_003647095.1 Deltaproteobacteria bacterium | reverse complement strand
TAATACGAAGGCATTTGTCTTCCGTTCCTGTCGCCAGGCTCCACCACACAGGCGCCGCAGGCTGCAGGACCGGCACTGCTCGACCAGTGAAAGCTTGCGCAGGTGCCTGGAGATGTCACCGGCGCTGGCCAGGTCCTGCCGAGAGGCATAGAGTTGCTCCTGTTGTTGCAGGGCATGAGTGATCGCGGCATCGGAAAAGTCCCGGGTGGAGACATGGTAACGGCAAAAGAATCCCTTGCCGGTATCCACCAGCACGCCGCGGACAGGGTCAGGAGGGGTGCTTCGTCCTTGCCTGACCCGGCAGGTGCCGTCCCCGAACAGGTCTTCACCCGGCCCGCAACCGGCACTTCCTTCCACCAGGAATGAGTTGGCCACCGGCACCGCCAGTGCCTGCAATTCGGAATCTCCACGCCGGAGCAGATACTGTTCGTAGACGCCGCGACAACGCTGCCGGAGGCTGCAGGTCCGGCAGGATGGGGCAAAGCGACGGTTGGATTCGTTGATGGGATACCAGTCATTCTCCAAGGCCTCGGACATCATGAAGAAGCCGTCCTCCCTGAGACCCGATTCCCGGTGGTGCAACCTGGCAGGCACCAGGCACAGGGGCAGACCGTCGAAGACCGGCCGGGGCAATGTATCCTGGCGGGCGGCCCGCTCGATAACGGCGACTATCCTGCTGGCGGTTTCGGTCAGGGAGGGAACCAGGGTGTCGAAGCTGGCCAGAGCATTGCCCTCGGGTTCGACGACCGACAACTTGAGGCGGCAGTTGGGAAAGCGATTCAGTAAATCGGAGATCTGGTCCAGGTGATCGAGGTTCCAGCGGGTGATTACCACGTTGACGGTGAGTTTCTCAATGGAACCGGCCAGGTGGCTGATGCCTGCAATAGTTTGCTTGAAGGAATCGGTGCGAGCATGGCGGTTGTGAATCTCCGGAATGGGCCCCGCCAGCGACACCTGGGCGTATTGCAAGCCGGCGTCCAGCAGCTTCTTTGCCAGACCCCGGTAGGCCAGCATGCGGCCATTGGTCACCAGGCCCAGGCCCAGACCGGCCTTTCCGACCAGGGCGGCGATGTCCAGCAGGTCACGGCGAACGGTGGGATCGCCACCGGAGAGCACCAGCATCCTGGCTCCCAGCCTGGCGGCGGCGGTGACCTTTCTGTCGATTTCCTCGAGCGTCGATTCGTGGCCCCGGTGCGGTGCGGAATGACAGAAGACACAGTTGTTGTTGCACATGTAACCGACCTTGAGAAGCGCTTTGGGGGCAGGAGTTGCCATCGACGAGCGGAGTCTAGCACAGGAGTTCACAGTGTACAGCATGCTTGTGGACAGGGGAGGCAAGGCGCTTGACCTGTCGCAGGGGTGGGCCTAACCTCGGGAGCAGATGCCCCAGAGCCCGAAAATCGCAATCGTTGAGCCCCCATTGGCGCTGTCGCGTCATTTTATCGACTATCCCTGGCTGAACCTGCTGGCCGCCTGCCAGATGGGGGCGGTGTTGAGAGACCGGGGAGCCCGGGTGCAGGTGCTGGATGGTCTGTCCCCTGGGGGGCTGGACAATGACGGCGAGGGGTTGTGGCTGGGTCAAGAGGAGGAGAAATTCCTCGAGAGGCTGGGCGGCCTGCGGGCCCAGGTGGTGGTCGTTCACTTGTCAGCCTATTTGAAGACGGATTGGGGCCTGGAGTGGTTGCAACGGGTGGTTGCTGCCGTGGCCGGTGGAGCCAGGGTGTTGCTTGCCGAGATGACCGCTGGAGGCATGCACTACCTGGCCAGGGACCACGACGAGCTGGCCAGCAGAATGACCGGGGTCGAGGCCCTGTTGCTGGGACAGTGCGAACATTCCCTGCCGCAGATTCTATCCGACCCAACTCCTCGTGAAAGTAATAGTCGTTTTCGCCTGGTACATCCGCAGCCGGTTGATTTGCATGCCCTGCCGCCTCCCGCCTGGGACCTCATCGATGCCGAGGCATATTTCTCTTTCATGAGAAGGGTGCTGTCTGCGCCGGCCCGGCAGGCTCCCTACCCGGCGCAGCCGGTCCGCAGCCTGCCGCTGTTGACGGGCCGAGGTTGCCCCTATGACTGCATTTTCTGCACCAGCAGCCTGGGACTGGCCGGGGAGGGTAGGAGGCTCAGAGCTGTTCCCCTGACCAGGCTGGCCGGTTGGCTGGAGCGCTGGAAGAGTGATTTGTCCCTGGAGCGAGTGATCGTTCTCGACGACCTGGCCAACCACGATCGGCGTCGCTTCGATGGCTTGCTCGACCTGCTCGAGCGTCTGAGGCTGCGGGTGGAGTTTCCCAACGGCCTGCGGGCGGAACTGCTCACCCGCGAGCAGGTGGTCCGGCTGGCCCGGCTCACCGGCAGGTTGAAGGTGTCGCTGGAAAGTGCCAGCCGCCGCGTCCAGAACGAGATCCTGGGCAAGCACTTGCCACCCGCGGCGGTGAAACGGGTGGCCAGGTGGTGCCACCGGGAGGGACTGGGACTGGACGTGCACCTGCTGGTGGGCTTGCCCGGAGAGCATATCTCCGAGGTGCGCCGGACCCTGTCCATGGCTCTGGAGCTATACGACCGTTACGGGGCCGCTCCCCTGGTGCAGTTTCCGGTTCCCCTGCCGCAGACCCGCCTGGCTGGGCACGCCGATGTAGAGCTCGTGAGACAACTGGCCCGGGATCCCTACCCCGCGTTCCAACATCGACCGCAGTCGCTGGCTGGAGCACCCCGGGCGGATTACCTGTCGCGGGCGGTGGCCACCCTGCGCCGGGTGATGACGGAACGGCGGCGCCGGAAGGTGATCGTCAACCTCACCTACCTGTGCAACAACCACTGTGTTTTCTGCGCGGTGGGCGACCGGCCCCGCCGGCACGCCGAGACGTCGCTGGTTACCAAGGCCCTGGAGAAGTACCACCAGCGGGGATACGAGCTGCTGGATATCGACGGGGGTGAGCCGACATTGCATCCCGGTCTTTTCGAGGTGATCGAGCGGGCCCGGCAACTGGGTTACGGAAAGATCACCCTGGTGAGCAACGGTCGCCGCCTGGCCTACCGGGCCTTTACCAACCGGCTGGTGGCCAGCGGCGTTGACGAGGTACTGGTATCGCTGCATGCTCACGAGCAGCGGTTGCAGGCCGATCTTACTGGTTCCCCGGACAGCTTCGAGCAGACCACTGCCGGGATAGCCAACCTGCTGGCGCGGGTCGGCGATTCCCGCCAGGTGGCGGTCAACACCACCATTGTCCGCGGTAACCTGCCCTATCTGGGCGAACTGGGCGGCTTATTGGCAGGTCTCGGGGTGCGGCGCTGGAACCTGCAACTACTCACCCCTTTCGGACGCGCCCGGGGCGATCAGCTTCCGGAGCAGGAGTTGTTGCAGGCATCCCTGTTGTCCCTGCTGGCTGCTCCTCCCGGGGACCTCGAAATCAGGCTGGTCAACTGTCCTCCCTGCCTGGTGCCGGGGTACGAGCAGCTGGCCGCCGCCGATTTCGGCAAGGGAGCGCGCGACATGGTCTTTATCGGTCAGCCGGCCGAGAACCTGCAAGACTATCTCTCCGGCCGGCGCCGCCAGGACCGGCGCTGCCGGGGTTGTCCCCTTGCCTTTGCCTGTCCCGGCTGGTACCATTTCCCGGAGTCGCCGTGAACGAGCAATCACATCCCGCTGGAAACCTGCGAACCGAGAAGCGTTACGTAGACGATGTCGCCAAGCAACTGCTGGGGCCGTTGCTTGACCCGATGCGGCACTCTGCCTGGAGGCTGGCCGGGTGGGACGCGGAGCAGGGTATATCCATATACCTGGAAAAAGACGGCCGGGTCCTGCTGGTGGAGCTGGAGCCACGCAACGACGAACAGCCCTGTTATGCTTGTACCGCCAGGTTCAATGTCTGTGCCCGCCGTCCCTTCGATTTCACCAGCAGTCTCGATGCGGAGGACCGCCGGGTTGTGGATTCGTTGGTGGCGATGATCACCGACCGGGAGAAGTTGCTGCCGTGGCCGGAGAGGCAACCTAGCTCCCGCCGCCGGGCGGTGCGCCTGCTCGAGGTGGAGCGGGTGCTGATGGGAGAGGGGCGAGGCCACTACTACATCAATCCCTATGTAGGCTGCACCATCGGCTGTCCATTTTGCTACGTGGCTGGCCGGGCGGATCTGTCCCGCCGGCTGGAAGGACTGCCACGACTTCCCTGGGGACATTTCGTGGACGTGAAGGTGAATGCCGCCGAGGTGTTGCGTGAGGAGGTTCAGCGTGTTCCCGCCGGAATAGTGCGCCTCAGCCCCATTCTCACGGATCCCTACCAGCCGGTGGAACGCAAGTTCCGCATAACCCGCCAGTGCCTGCAGGTTCTGCAGGAGGCGGGGTTTACCGCTGCCGTGCTCACCCGGGCGGCCCTGGTGACGGAAGATCTGGAATTGTTGAAGCGCTTTCCCACGGCGCTGGTGGGTTTCAGCATTCCCAGCGACGACGACCGCATGCGCCAGCTGTTCGAGCCCGGGGCCGATCCCCTTCCCGAGAGGCTGCGGGCACTGGCCGCCTGCCGCCGGGCGGGGCTGGTGACCCTGGCCTTCATCCAGCCGATGCTGCCCATGAACGTCGAGCGCCTGGTGGAGATGGTTGCTCCCCTGGTGGACGCGGTGCGCATCGACAGGATGTACTGCCTGGACGAGGTGACGGAAACATATCGCGGTGCCGGGCTGGAGCATGCTACCCGGCCGCGGTTTTTCCGGGAGACGGAGGAGCGGTTGAAAACGCTGTTTGCTCGACGGGGAGTGTTGGTTGAGGACATCGACGACGTGAAAGAACTGCTTCGCAGGCTGAGAAATCGCGGTGGCGGCCAAAGGACTGGTTCGCGACGATAACTGTGCTTCTAGCGATCGTCGATAGAGATACTGGGAGCGGACGCCAGGCAGTTCCGGAATTGTTGCCGGGCTTGTTTCAGGAGACGACGGGAGTACTCGGGGCAACTGGCGGGACTTTTTCTGGCCAGCAAGGCTGGAACCATGAGCGGTCGGTTTGACAGGTCTCCGGAGAGAAATTGTTCCAACGTCGCCTGCCCGTGAATTACCCGTAGGGCCGATAGTTCCTGGCGACAATCGGACGATGTCTCCGGGTCGGATATTTTCCCGCATGGGGTGACGTCTCCGGTTGCCAAGGCCTGGCACAGAAGGCGGGGCCCTTCACCTACTACTTGCCGGCCGGGGCAAGAATCCGGCGCGTTGTTGTTGACGGCCAGGCAAAACTTGCGTGCCAGCTGGTTGCTGGCTCCGTACTCACTGGCAATGGCGGCGACGGTGGCGTCGTCGCAGGAACCTGCAAAAAGGAAACCAAACCTGGCGACTTCCTGCCGGCATTCCCTGAAAAGCTTTTCGGCCAGTCTCTCCAGCAGGCGGCAGTGAACCAGGGACTTCTCGTAGGTGGCCAGGCATACAATATTGCTGGCAATTACTCGACTGAGTCCTTGCGTTGCCTGTGAACTGCAAGCGGAAAACAACGATGGACTATGGCTGCGCTCCTTCTGCTTGGCCAACCAATTGACCAGGTTGCCGAGCAGCTTGCTTCGTTCTGGTTTGCGAACATCCTGCAGTTGTTGCAAGCTGCTATCGATGTAGAGGAAATGAAGTTCCCACAATATCCGGAGCAGGTAATTTTTCAGCAGAGGGGTCGTTGCCGCCATGGTGTTCATGCCGCGCATGAGGGCATCGTCAGCCAGAGTGGTAAGTGCCTGCAGCGTAATGCGTGCCCGGTTGCGTTCGGCATACGGATCGGGCGCCGGGGTTCGAGGCATCAGGGTTCGAAGCAGTGGGGTTCGAGACAGTTGCGGCAACCACAGGTGAAACAGGGCATGAAGATTGCGCTGGCCCCATGACAGGGCATCGTCGGTGAAAAGACCAAGATTGCGGAAAACGAACACTGCCCGGTCCCGTTCGGCAAGCGGATCGGGCGGGCAAGTGGCCAAGGCGGGCGAGGCCCAGGCGAGGCCGAGAATGAATACCAGGCTGGCCGGTAACCCGCTCCGGCTCCTGCGACCGGTGGCTGACCATGTTCTGGGCAACGGCAGCATGGGGAGGTAAGATAGCACAGCTTCGCTGTTGCTTTCCAACTTTGCCGGGGATATTTTCCTGGAGTCACTTGCTTATGGCAGAATAGCGAAGTGAGGTGCCAACTGGTGCATTGCCGGTCCAGGGTGTCATGGTCGCTGAAAGGCGTTGTCGTGGCCGTTTTGCTGGGGGTGTGCTGTACGCAGGCGACCGATACCGTTCCGGCCTTCTTCGGCCAGGGGGACTTGCTGGCAGACGGTTGGCGTATCGAGAGGAGTGAGCGCCATCCGGAATTCATCAGGCTGTGGCTGTCCCGGGAGGGGAAACGGACCGGCATCGAGATTACCTATGCCCGGAACCAAGACCGCTGGTCCAGCGAGCACTATCTGGTGCAACCTGCACCCGGTGAACAACCTCCCCGGCAGTTGCTGGAAAGTGTTCTCGAGAGGCTGCGCCGCATCGACCGCGATGGCCACGTTGCCCTGGTGCGCCGCCTCGACAGAGACATCACGGCGGCTCCAGCGCGGCCGCTACCGGACCTCACCGACAAGCAGTTGGTCCGGTTGCCGGTAGGGCGGTGGTTGCAACTCCTCAACCTTGGTGCTTCGGCCGTGCTCTCCCAGCGCGGGCAAACGCCACCCCGGCAGCGGCAGATGCGGGTGCCTCCGTGGAGTGGTTGGGAGGGATGGGGCTATTTAGCGGTGTTCCTGGTGGTAATGCTCCTTGGCTGGATCTTGCTCTCTTTCCGGCTCACTGCTGCCGTCTGCTCCAGTTGCCGGCGTTTCCTGGACAAGAACTGGTTGTGGGTGTTGTTGCTGCTGCTGGTGCCACTGGCTGCTTTGCGTCTACTGCACCTGAATCTGCCCTTCGACGGAGACTACATGACCCAGCGGGTGTTTTTCGGCAGCATGGATATCGGCGACATCCTCCTCCACCGTTATTCCGACCAACGCCATCCCCAGCTGTTCTACCTGATCCTACACTTTTTTCTGTACCTGGGACACCGGGAGTGGTTGGTCAGGTTACCGGCGGTACTTTTCTCCCTGACGGCCCTGGTGTCACTCTTTGTACTGGCCAGGAGATTCGTGGGAAACAGTGGTGGCTTGTTGTCTGTACTGCTGCTGGGTATATCCTTTCCCTTTTTGCATCACTCGTGTGATGTCTCCGATATCACACTGTTCGTGACCCTGGTGCTGCTCTCTTGCCACCTTTTGCTGAATTATGTGGAGAAGCCCGTTCCGGCAAGGCTTCTATTGTTTGCGGTGGTGGAGACGTGCATGTTCTACACCTACCATTTTGCCGTCCTGGTACTTGCCGCCCAGGTAATGACCATGTTGCTCCATGCCCGTTCACGGCCCTGGCGCTCCCTCTGGTTGGCCCTGGCGGCCAGCATGGTCTTGGCCCTGCCAGCATTCAGCGACTTGCTGACGGTGATCCTGTCTGATATTCAGACCCGGCAACTGGCTCATCTGTTTCCCCATCATATCTGGGGTGAGAACTCTCCCTGGAAGTTCCTGCAGCAGTTTGCATCGCTGCTGATACCTGCCGATATGCTCGGCAGACCCTTGCTGGTGGCGGCTTCACTGGTTGGGGTGGTACGTTTCGCCAGGGTGGCCTGGCGCCGTCCCGGCTTCACCTTGTTGATGGCGCTGCTGGGAGTGTCGCTGGTCGTCGTCGCCTTGTCGGTGGTCCTGGTCAGGATAATGCCATACTACTTGCTGTTTCTCCTGCCGCTGTTTCTGTTCTTGCTGGTGTTCGGCTCTCTGGGAGGCGTCCAGGAAGGTGGCACCTCGGCGGCCCGCAGGGCCGTCGGCTGGGGCCTGGTGGCCCTGGCGGTTTTCTCCTATGGAAGGCAGACTTATCGCCAGGCCCCCCGGCTGTTCGACCCCGCCCAGCATGACCAATATGCACGAATGGGCCATTTGCTGCGAGACAGCAAGGGCCCCTACACGGTGGTTGCCGATCCCGATATGCTGCATACCATAATCCTCTACTACTGTTTTCCCCGGCCGCTGGAGATGTACAGAACGTGTCGCTACGCCGAGCAACCGGTACATTGCCAGCTCGACGGCTGGCGGTTGGTCACCTTGACCAACATGACGGGGATGAAGCGGGGATGGGAAGAAGCAGCCCTGGGAAGATTGAAACGACTTGATGCTGAGAACTTCTGGTTTGTCTACCATCGGGGCTTCAGCAACCAACCTTTACTGGAGTACCTGACTCACAACTGCAACCAGAGGGGAGCCTTCGAACGCTTGCTGGTTTTCCGATGCTTGACGGAAAAAAGTGTCGTCGACCGCTGAAAATCGTAACGGCACCTCACGGTGGATCGCCAAACCTGGTTGTGCTAGCTTGACCTGCCATGGACGCTCGGGAGCGTGAATGGGCCGCCCAGGAGCGGCGTTGCTGGGTGCGGCTGACCAAGGCTTGCAACAATCGCTGCCTGTTCTGCCTGGATGCCGAGGTGCAGGACGGCACCACGGTGGCGCCGGAACAAGTGCGTGCGGAGATTGTCGCCGGGCGCCAGAGAGGTGCCACTCGGCTCATTCTCTCCGGCGGCGAGCCCACCATCCACCGCCACTACCTGGAGCTGGTGGCTTTCGGCAAGAAACAGGGTTACGAGTGGATACAAACCATTACCAACGGCCGGATGTTCGCCTACCACAAGTTCTCTCAGCGAGCCCGGGAAAACGGTCTCGATGAAGTCACCTTCTCCATGCATGGGCACGAGGCGCGCCTGCACGACCACCTGGTGGGCGTGGAAGGTGCCTTTGCCCAGAGCATGCAGGGGATGGACAACCTGCAGCGGGCCGGCGTGGTGGTTAACGTAGACGTGGTTTGCACCCCCCTCAATCTCGAGGCGCTGCCGCACATCATCGAGTTTTTCCTGGAGCACGGCATCAACGAGTTTGACCTGCTCTGGCCGGTTCCTTTCGGCCGCGCCTGGGAGAATCGCCGTCACATGCTCTGGCCCCAGGATGCCCGCTCGAAGCCCTTGCTTGATGCCATCGCCCTGGCGCGCCGGGCCGGGGCCACGGTGTGGACCAACCGCCTGCCGGCCCAGCTACTGGAGGGATTCGAAGATCTAATCCAGGATCCGCACAAGCTCCACGACGAGGTACGGGGTCGGAGCCAGGAACTGACGAACTGGCTGACAGAGGGGAGACCTTTACCCTGCCGGGAACCGGAAAGATGCCGCTTTTGTTTTCTGCAGCAGTTCTGCGCAGCGCTGGAAGCATACTTGGCCGCCGGCCCGGGGCCAGGCGGCGCTGCCACGGGCACCGCTCGGCAAGCACGGACTCCCGCCCAGATAGAGGAATACCTCGAGGGGGGAGGTGAGCTGGAGATCCTGCTCAACCAGCAGACGGCCGCCTGGGTGAAAGACAACGTTGCTCTCATCCGCTCGCGCCCGCTGGATTTCGCCTTTTCCCTGGAAACGTTCCTTACCCTGCAGGAGATGGAACAGGAGGCGGTCGATCCCGTTGCCGCCCTGCGCCCCCTGCACGGTGCCGGCGTTACTCTCATCGACATCCCCCGCTGTGTACTGCCCGACGCTGAACGGGTTGTCACCCGTGGTCGCTGGTGGCGGGAGCGATCGGAGCAGGGTGGCGAGGATCTGCCGGCGCTGGTCGATGATTTCATCCTGCACGGCTACCGTGTCCATTCCCTGCGCTGTCGCGGTTGCGCCTATCGCCGGGACTGTCCGGGATTTCCGGTAAATCACGTGCGCCGGTACGGTTTTTCCCTGGCCCGACCTCTGGGCCGGGAGGAGGGCGACAGATTGTGCGACGTGGCCCTGGGCGACAATGGCCTGGCCACAATGGTTGTTCGTACCCGCTGCAGCAACGGCTGCACCTTTTGCACTACCGGCATTATCGCCGAGAGTAACCGTGCTCCCTGGAAGGTGGATCCGCTATCGACCATCAAGCGTACCCTCGAGCAGTTGCAGCTGCAGGGGCGCCGGCGCTTGCGCCTGGCGGCCATCGAGCCTCTCGAGCACCCCGACATTATCGAAGTGCTCGAACAGGCTCGCCGGCTGGGATTCGGCGAGATCGAGATCTGGTCCCATGCCGGGCCCCTGAGCGATGAACAATTTGCCCGCCGCTTGCTGGCCGCCGGCATGACCGCCCTGGATGTGCCCCTGTTCGGCCCCGACGCTCGTACCCACGACGCCATCGCCGGCCGGCGGGGAGCATTTGAGCAGACGCTGCAGGGGCTGGCCAACCTGCGCCGGCTGGGTTTTTCGACAATTGCCAGCCACATGGTGGTGGCCCGCGGCAACCACCGTCTGGTTGCCGAGACCTTCCGTTTCGCCCCTGCCAGCCCTTTCGGATCTCTCAACTCCGTCATCGTGGCTGCGCCCTCGGTGCCCGATCCCCAGCGCTATCGCCCGGTGGCCTTTCCCCTTACGGAGATGGTCGAAGCCGTGGCCGCCGCACGGAAGCTCTTCAACCAGGACGACTTCAGAACACTGATAGGCCTGGTGAGTCGTGGCGTTCCCCATTGCCTGTTGTTGCGGGCCATCCCCGACAGCCGTCCCTGGCTGGCCGACGATGCCGCTCCCGGTGACGACGCCAACAGCGTGGAAGTGAAAAGCTACCGGGAAAACCTGCGGGAGCAGGGAGACAAGACCCGTGGCGCCGACCTCAAGCGGCGGTCGCGTTGCCCCCGCTACCGGGAATGTTCGTTGGGTCATCAGTGTCCCGGAATATATCCGTTCTACCTGGAGTTGTTCGGTGGAGAGGAATTCGAGCCCCTGAGTTGAGCGGGTTTATCGGCTTCGTCGCAGGGCCAGGAACTGGCGCAGTTGGTTGGCCAGGGTGTCGCTGAAGGCCAGTGCCCCACGGAAACCCAGGCGCGGGCGATCGTAGAGGGCATGCACGTTGTTGGAGGGAAAGCCGAACTCGACGACGGCCTGGGCTCGGGGATCCACGGCCTCCAGGCAGGAGCTGTTGCTCACCAGGCAGTCGATCTTTCCCGGGGCCAGATTCTCGGAAAGAAAGGCGATTAGCTGTTTCATGGTAGGTTCGACCAGCAGTCTCTCTACTTGATTATCGCGATCGTCTTCTTGCAGGTGGTAAGCGAAGGTGGTCACCACGGCGAACCTGGTGGTGCCGCCGAAGAGATCTATAGTTTCCAGGAATCCGTTCAAAAAATGGGGATCACCGATGTAGCCGAAACGCTTGCCCTGGAACAGGAACGGTACCACCCACTCCAGGGCCGGCAAGGTGGCCCGCTGTTCGGCGGCAATGACCGCCTCTGCCTGTTCTTCACGGCCGTAGGCCCGTCCCAGTTGCCGCAGCCAACGCTCACAGGCCGGCAAGCCGAAGGGTAGTTCCAACTCCAGCAAGCGTACATCCAGGCGCCGGGCCAGGATGCTGGCGGCCCGGCGGCCATAGGGGAGTGAAATAATGGTTCCCGCTTGGCTGACTCGTGACAGTTCCGAGAAGTCCCCGCCACTGGGCCAGGCCGCAACCAGTTCCAAGCCCAGCGCGGCGAGCAGGCGCTTCAACTCGCGTACGTCGCCCCGGCAGTCTTCTTCGTTGCGATCGAAGGGCAAGCCTATCAGGGCGACCCGGTTCGGATGTGGCTGGGCATCCTTCAGGGAGACGTTCTCGGCCAGAACCTCCAGTACCCGCTTGAAACCTCCCAGCCAATCCTCGGAGAGGGACTTGCCGGGAACGTGCAGGACGGGCTTACCACAATCGTCGGCAGCACTGCTGCACAGTCGCTGGTAGTCGATGCTGAGGACCGCCGCCAGGGGTAGGGCGGTCAACAGTACCGCTCCCACCTCTGGTTGCCGGCCGATTTCCAGCAGCAGGTTGCGAATTTCCTCCTCACGGTTCAGCAGCACGCGATTGGGGTCCAGAGCGGTATTGACCACGCGGTGGGAGCCGGAGACCGATGTTAGGTCGGAAAGGTAGTCGTGGTTGCCTTGTATGTACTGGGTGCGGTTGTAGGCACAGTCGGGGCCATCGACTACCAGGAAGGCGTCGCGGATGACGTTCACCGCCAGGTATACTCCCACCGAGTAGGAGATGACGTAGCGGGCGGTAAAATCCCGCTCGGTTTCGGATTGCTGCTGTATCAAGACCGGGCCTCCATCCCGGCAATGAAGCGCAGGATCTCATCATCTTGCAGGGGGCGAGGCGGCGGCACTTGGTCCGGATCCAGTGCCAGGATTTCGTCTGCCAGCTTCTTCAAGTCGGCGGCCAGGGGTGACTCGGGTGCATGTTCCACCAGTGTGAGCAGGGCCCGTTCCGCCTGCTGGATGGATTCGTCGCGCTGCAGGCAGACCAGGAGCCGGGTTCCCAGGGCCGCGGCGAAGACCTGTAGCAACTCGACGGCATCGTCGTCGTTACGGCGCAGGTTGCCCACCAGACCGGCCAGGACCACCCCGTTTTCCTGGTAGGTTCTGACAGCCCGGGCGATGTTGTTGGCGGCATAGATGGACATCGGTTCTTCCGAGGTGACGATGAGAACCTTTCGGGCGAAACCGGCCCGCAGGGGGGCCGCGAAGCCGCCGCAGACGACGTCACCCAGTACGTCGAAGACGGTGACATCGTAGCCGCCAAAGACGTTTTCTTCCTTCAGGAACTCCAGGGTGCGGGCCACTCCCCGCCCGGCGCATCCTACACCCGGCTCGGGTCCTCCTGATTCGCAAAGATCGATGCCCAGCCGGCCCCGGGTGATGACATCCCGGCCGCGCAGCCCCCGGGACCGGTCGCCCAGCAGGTCGAGCACCAGCCGCACCGACCGTTCGGGAACGGCCAGCCGTAGCGCGGAATCATGCTTGGGATCGCAGCCGACGTGCAGAACTTTCAAGTCCCGAACAGCGAAACAAGCGCTGAGATTGGTGGCTACCACCGACTTGCCAATGCCTCCCTTGCCGTAGACGGCAAGGGCCTCTGCTGTTGGTTTCACCTCATTCCTCCCGTGGCCGCAGTCCCAGGCTGGTTCTCCTGAATACCCGGGCATAACGGTTGAAAAACTCCAGTCGGCAGATGGCCAGCAGCCCCTGCAGGGTGTCGATGGCACCGGAGATTCCCTTGTGGAAGTGGCTGAAGGAGAAACGATTCTTGCCCGCCTCGCTCAACCTCCAGTCGAAGACGAAGTTGGAAAGGAAGGCCCGGGCCGGACTGGCTGCGAGCAGGAGGCGCAGGGAGTCCAGATCGTCGAAACTATCCAGCAGGCAGGCATGAGGCCGGGAAAGCAAATCTAGGACTCGTTGTCGCATGCCCTCGCCGCCACTCGCTCCGGTCTGCATGAGGATGGTGATCGTAAAACCCAGTTCTTCCAGCAAGGGCAGCAGTGGTATCCCCGCCGTCCATACCGGGTCCTCGAGAAAAGGGATGTCGACCGGCCTGATGACCAGTCCAACCGTCAACGTCGAGGCTTGCTGTTGTAACTGTTCCCAAAGCCGGCGGCGGGGAGCAAGGTGTTTTCGTACCACCTTGTCTACGTCCACCGACAGTTCCAGGGCCGTGGCTATGGCCTCGAGCCAGTGGGTGGTACCTGCCACCCCGTAAGGTCCCGGGGGGTGGATGGAGGGGATGTCGGAACCCCGTTCCAGTTGTTGCCGGAAATACTTCCAGGAGGGCGATACCTTCCAGAAGACGTTCAGGCTGGCACGCGGAAATACGTCGATATCCTGCTCGTTGACGGCAGGCAGGATGACACTGTTGACCGTTATCCCCATGTCTGCCAGCAGCAGGCGCAACTCCTCCAGGGCCTCGTCGCGGGAAAATCCCACGAGGTTGACGGCGGTTTTCTCCCGCTGGCCGGTCCTGGCCTGGGCCCGCAACCGGCGTTCAACCAGCAGCGGTTCCAACATGTCGGGCGTGTCATCCACCAGGGCGCGGTTGTGCGTGGAGATATTGAGTTTTGCCCGGGAGCGGAAACGGTCAACCACCGACATGACATCCTCGGCGGTGGTAGCGGGTAGACAGGTATTGGAGAATATTATGGTTCGGCGGGGGTACTGGGTCAACAGGTGCTCTAGCAGGGCCGTGACTTCCTGGTTGCAACCCATTATCACGCTGGTTTCGGTGAGGTCGGTGCAGAAGGATATTTCCTGTTCCTTGATGCTGTTTTCCGTTCGTTCGGTGATCCAGGGATACTCCACCAGGTTCAGGTTGGAAACCTTCTCCAGCGGCGAGAAACTTACGCATTCCAGGTCGGAGTGGGAGACGCGGATGAAGGGATTGTGTGCTTCAACCGACTCGTAGGGCATCAAGCCTAGTGTTTCCACGCCCAGGAAGTCCCCATAGCTGTCGGTGATGTTCCAGGTTCCGGCCTCGAAGTGGTGGGAGGGAGTATTGTCTGCGGGACGCTCGGCGACTTGTTGCCGGCCGGGTTCGTTGGTGTCCGCAGTGACCGGTGATTGCAGTTGCTCCTGCGGTTCGACTGGCCGGCGTTCGGGATCCCCCACGATGACTGCTCGCAGCCGCCCGTGGTCGATGTTCCGCGGCCAGCGCTTGATTTGCATTTCCAAGTGCTGGGCCAAGCTCTCCGGGATTTCCGCGCCCTGGTACCAGATATCGAGCAGGCCGGTGGAAAGAAACGGGCGCGTTTGTTGTTTTCCCAAGCTTCGTTCAAGTACCAACGTCACCGGCGTCTGGCCGGGAACCTCGATTTGCAGTTCCAGGTGGTCTTCGAGCCAGCTGGCCCGCTGTATCCGGCCTGCTGCCTTGCTTCCGGACAGGCCCAGCAGCCGCGAAAACGCCCTGATACTGCGTCGACCTCCTGAGAAGCTTTTCGTGTCTGCCATCGGTCGGGCAGGTTACCGTAAAGGTACCAACTCGTCAAAGCCGAACTGCTCGGCATAGAGATGCGGCAGGCCGAGGCAGGAGTCCTGCAGACGGCAGCGGGAACAGGCGGGACACTTGACCCACCAGTCATCGTCACGGAGACCCGGTGAGAAGTTCTCGTGTTCGTACAGGTGGATGGTGTCGACGGCTGGCGGCTCGTTGGGCAAGGTCAGGCAGGGGGGGACGGCCATGTGGTGCGCGCTCAGGGTGGCTTGCAACTCGATTCCCCGGGCGCTGGCCATCTTCCACAACCGCGACAGCAGGGGCAGGAGATCGGAGAAACGTACCAGCAAGCGACAGGCTTCCAAGTGATGGGGAATACCCATGACGGAAAAGTGCAGTACCGGGGAGGGAGAGCCGAAGAGAGCCGGCAAGTCGGGCAAACCTCTTTGCAATTGATCCAGGTTGAGAGTGCTGATGACACAGTTGAGTTCCACACGATGCCCATGCTGTAACAGGTGCCTGGTGCCCGATAGGGCATCCTGGAACATTCCCCTGCTACCGGTACAGCGGTTGTAAACCTTCTCAGTGAAGCCATGCATGCCGACGACAAACCTCAGCTTCTCGTGGGGTGGTAGTTGCAGGCGTTGCGGCTGCCTGCCGATGGCCACGGCATTGGTCTGGATTTCCAACTCCGCTATTCCCTGCAAGGCGAGCAACTGTTCGACGAGTTGGGGTAGATCGTCACGCAACGTTGGCTCTCCCCCGGTGACGATCACCCTGGCACCGGGCAACATGGTGGAGATGCGCTCGGCGGCTTGCAGTAACCGTGTCAACTCCGGTCCCTGCTCCGTGCTGGTGCAGTGGGCCTGGCAAAAGGGGCAATGCTGATTGCATATGGTGGTTACGAGAATGATCACCTGGGATCGTGGCTGGTCTTGCTCTCGGTTGTCCTTGGCGGTGATGAAGGGATGAATCAGCTCCAGCGCCCGCCGCAGCTTCCCATTTGGGTCCTGTCCGCCGGCCTCCTTCTCCTGGCGGTAGCTACTGAAATTGCGCAGCATCTGCCGATGGTAACCCGCTGAACCGTTACGCTTCATTGCCAGGAGATTGTAACAGATTTTCCCTGCAGCTGCATGAGCGACTGCGGGGCTGAGCGGCAGCGGGTTGAGTTGGCAAGCCCCGAAAACACACCGCACAACGGCCGGGGATCATACTTTTCGGGACCGGGCCAGTTCCTCGGCTCTCAGGCTGTTGGCCAAGCGATCCAGCATGGCCAGCATTCCCTGGTAGCCCAGGAATGGTCGAGGGTAGAGCGCATGGTAGAACACCGAGGGAAACCCGAATTCCACCACCGCCGTACTGGGCAAGGGAAAGGCAGCACCGTAGTTGTTGGTGACCAGCAGGCGGATGTTTTCTTCCAAGGCTCGGCGTAACAGGAAACGGATGAAATTTCGCTGTCGAGGATACACCAGGCATTCGACGCCTGGCAGGGAAACGGCTGCCTGGTTGAAGTGGTGGCGGCGGTTGGTGACGATGGCCAGGCGCAGGTCGGCTCCTACCAAATGTAGCAGGTCGTATAGACCGGGCAGGAGGTAGGGATCTCCAATGTAGGCTACTGGCAGGTTCTGAAAAAGAAACGGCACCAGCCATTCAAGTCGTGGCGCCAGCCGGGATAGCTGCTCGTCACGGTAGCTTTCGGCCTGCGCTTGGCTGCCGAAGTGCTCGCCCAGTTCCCGCAACCAGAGGTCACAGGCGGACATGCCGAACGGCAGCGGTAATTCCAGCAGCTTGGCCCCACTTCGACGGCAGATTATGCGGGCGGCCTGGCGTCCGTAGGGGAGGGAAATGACCGTCCCGGCCCGGCCGACTCGGCCCAGTTCTCCCCAGCGCTGGCCGCCCAGCCACACCGATACCAGCTCCAGTCCCAGGCGCTGGAACATTTCTCCCAGTACCTCCAGGTTGGCCCGGTGGTCGTCCTCGTTGCGATCGTGCAGGTATCCGACTATGGCCACCTTGTTCGGCTGGGGTGAGGATTCCAGTGCGATGCTGCGAGCCAGCGCCTTCAACACCCGGGCGTAGCCATCCAGCCAGTCACCGCTCAATGACAGCCCAGGCACGCTCACCACCTCCTTGCCGTGGCCGGCCGAGACCTGCCGGCAGAGGCGCTGGTAATCGGCTCCGGTGATGGCAGCCATGGGCATGGCGGTGAGCAGCAGGCCGGTCACTTCCGGGTGAGCGGCCATGCGCTCCAGGCGCTCCCGCAGGTTGGCCTCGCGGGACTCGCTCATCAGCGATGGGTGCAAGGCGGTGTTGGCCACCCGGTGCAGGCCGGAGACCGACGTCAAGGTGGACAACCAGTCATGGTTGCCCTGGATGTACTGGGTTTTCATGTGGGTGCAGTCGGGCCCCTCCACCAGCAGGAAGGCATCGCTGATGGCGTTAACTGCCAGGTAGACGCCCAGCAGGTAGGTGTAGCCCACCCGCATGGAGAAATCCTCTCCCTGGTCTGCGTCCAGGTTGGCGATGATTCGCTCCAGCTCCTGACGGAGCCTGCGATCCGAGCCGTTCACTTGGCCGCTCCTTCCAACTGCCCGGCGGGCCACAGGCCGGCTCGGCTGCGACGCAGGTGCTGGTGCAGTTGCTGGTAGTAGGGAGTGCGACAAATACCCAACAACCTGCGGGCAGTGCGCACCACCCCGCGTAGGCCCATCTCGAAGTGCTGCAGAGAAAACAGGTTCTTGCCGCTGCCGGTAATTCGCCAGTCGAAGAAATGGGCGCTGAAGAAGGCCTGGGCACGGCTGTTTTCGATGCGTTCCAACATGCCGGTCATGCTGTCGAAGGCCTTGATGACGTGACGCTCCGGCCGGCGCAGGCAGGTGTGTACCTGGCGGGCCGCCCGGGCCGCCTGCTCGCGCCCGGAGACCTTGAGGAAGATGTCCAGGCCGAAGCCCATCTCCTCGATCATGCCGATTAGCGGTACACCCCAGGTGTTGCCGGGATCGGCCAGGAAGTGGGTCTCGTCGGCCCGCAGCACCAGTCCCAGGCAGCACTGGTCGATATCCTGTGCCAGCTGTTGCAGTTGCTGCCGGGCTTGCTCCGCTTGTTCCCGCACGGGGCGGAGATCGAACTCCTCTCGACCCAGGGCACGGCCGATCTGCTCCAGCCACTGCAGGGTGCCGTCGATGCCGAAGGGTGCCGGTGGCTGGAGGGGTCTCACCCGCGAGGAAAACTGTACCTGGTCATAAAGATGCTGCCACAGCTTGTTGGGGTAGAATACGTTAACCTCCGCGGCCGGCATGTGTTCGACGAGCTCGAAATCCAGGTCGGGAATGACGATGCAGTTGACCTCTATCGACAGCTTGTTCAGCAGTCCGCGAAGTTCCTCGCTCTCCGGATCGGAGCGGAAACCTACCAGGTTGATGGTTCCGGGCCGCTCTTGCCGGTGTTGCTCTGCTTGCAGGCGCCTGGTGACCAGGACATCGTGGAAGACGTTTACCATGGAACGGGGAGTTACGGTGAGGTAGAGCAGGGGGCAACCGCTGCGGCGCGCGAAACGCTTGACCGTGGACTCCACGTCTTCGCCGGTGACCACCGGGGTGCAGGTATTGCTGAAGAAAAGAGGTTTTCCTGTGAGCTGGTGAATCTGTTCGGCCCTTTTCAGTAGTCGTTGCAACTTGCCCGGGTTGCCCATGATGACGTCGTTTTCATCCAGGTCGGAGGTGATCATGCCCTCGCTGGCCGCCGTGGTCAGGTCCAGCCGGTCACCGATGGCCTGGCCGTGGCGTATCCGGTTGTCCCAGGGGTGGTTGATGAGCCAGACCACCGAGCCGCCGGTATGGGGATTGACGTGCAGGCATTCGGCGTCCGAATGCTGTATGAAGGTGAACAGTGAGCTGGGATCCAGGGAATCGAGCTGTGCCCGGGCCAACTCGCCGCCGGCGAAGAAATCGGCCCAGGCGTCGTCGGTTCCCCAGGTGTCGAGCAGGGACACCGGCCGGTTTTCCTGCTCTGTTGATTCCGGCATGGGCTGGGCGGGATCGCCTAGTTCGGGGTCGGCCATGAGTTGCTCGGCCAGGCTCTCGATGGTGTGGCGGGCGAGTTGTTCCGGGGCGTGGGTCTCGATGAGTTCTGCCAGATCCACGGGAATGTCCTGGCCACGGAAGTACAGCACCAGTTCGCCGGTGCGTATCAGTCCCACGGATTGCTCGGTGCTGCGTTCTATGCGGAACACGGCTTCCTGCCGGTCGCCGGTGGGGATGGCCACCTCCACGGCATGATCCATCCAGGCTGCCGCCCGTACGTGGTACTTGCCGCCGCTGCGAGGCAGACCCAGCAGGTGCCCGAAGAACCTCCGGCTGCGCCCGCCGGCAGCCAGGCACTTGCCCTCGATGGCCACTGGAGCCGGCGAGCCGCCGGCATCCCGGGATTTGTGCTCCTCGTTCACCATTTCTCACAAAAGGCGTAGAACTCGTCGTTGTCGAGAGGGGTGGGCAACTGCATCTCGCCCGGGTGCAGTTCCTGCAGTATCCCGGCCAGCTGCTCCAGGGCCTGGCTGGCCGGTGCCTGGGGAGCGAACTCCACTACCGTCGTGCGCCTCCGCTCGGCCTGCAGCACCTTGCGGTCACGCGGAATCACCGCCAGCAGGCGGGTCGACAGGCGCTCGGCGAACTGTTCGAGCATCTGCATTTCCTGCTTGCTGTTGGTGCGCATGTTGCCCACCAGGCCGGCCAGGGCCACGCCGTTTTCCTGGTAAACGGAGATGGCCCGGGAGATGTTGTTGGCGGCGTACAGCGCCATGGGTTCCTCGGAGGTGACGATGACCACCAGTTCAGCGAATCCTTCCCGCAGGGGAGCAGCGAAGCCGCCACAGACCACGTCACCGAGGACGTCGAAGACCACCACCTGGTAGTCGCCGCCCTCGATTACCTCGGCCTCTTCCAGGTATTCCAGGGTGCGGGCGACTCCCCGCCCACCGCATCCCAGCCCGGGTGGTGGTCCGCCGGACTCGCAGCAATGTATCCCCAGTCGTCCCTGGTGTACCAGCTGGGATGCGGCCACGGTACCTTCGTTGTTGCCGGTGCTCAGGGCCTCGAGAACCGTGGTGATCTTCTGTCCCGGCTCGAGCAGGCGTACCGCCGAGTCGGCTTTGGGATCACAGCCCACGTGCAGCACCTTCAGGCCCTGCTTGGCGAAGACCGCCGATAACGCCGTGGCGATGACAGACTTGCCTATGCCCCCCTTGCCGTAGACCGCGATCTTCAGAGGTTTGCTCATGCTTGGCAGCTCCTGTGACAATGGTGGACTCCCTGGTTGCCTGGAATGTGAGAATAGCCGCGCCGGGCGGTGTTTTCAAATCGGTTTCAACTCGCCGAGTCCGAAACGGCGGGCATAAGCCCGGGGGACACCCAGGCAGTCGCCATCCTGGCTGCACTCCCGGCAGCCGGCGGCCTTTATCCAGGGCCGGGAATAATCCTCGTAGCCGGTCTCACCGCTGGCCAGGTGGTAGCGATGGCGCTGCCGGCGCGCCCGGGCCGGCAGCAGGCAGGCGGGCAGCGAGGCATGGGTGGAGGCAAGCAGCGGCTGTGTCTCCAGGTCCAGTTTCCCGGCCACCGCGGCCGCCCGTTGCAGGGCCTTCGCCAGTTGCCGGTAGGGCACCAGGAACTCCGCCGCGCGGGGTCGCCACTCGGGGCAGATCAGGGTGGAGAAATGAAGCTGTGGCCGGTTGGGCCCGGGGAACAGCTCGGGCAGGGCTCCTACCAGTTGCTCCAGATGGTCGATGTTGTGGCTGGTGATGACGGTATTGATGGTGACAGCTCTTTTACTCTCCAGCAGGCGGCGGATGCCGGCCAGGGCGGCATCGAGTTGCCCGTGGGTGGAGGTTATGGCGTCGTAGAGCCCGGCGTTCACGGCGTGCAGTGATACGAAGAAGGTTAGTCGCCCGTCTGCCGGCCAGCATCCGGGATCCAGTTTTTCAGCGAAGGTCACGGCATTGGTCTGTATCTGTATGCGGGAGAAATCAAGCCGCAATGCCAGCTCCAGCTGGGCGGAAAAATCTTTCCGCAGTGTCGGTTCACCGCCGGTCAGCGACAACATGGCTCCCGGCAGCAGGTCGGCCGCCGCCCGCAGGCTGGCGGCAAGAATACGAGGATCAGGCTCGGCGTGTTCCGGAGCCGAGCAGAAGGCGCAGCGTTGGTTGCAGCGGGAAGTGGCTCGTACCAGAACCTCGGTTATCTCACCCCGTGGGGAATCTTCCGTGTGCCTATTGATGCTGGAGTGCTCAACGGTGATGAAGGGAAACATCTTTTCCAAGACCTTCTCGGGAAGTCCAATCGGTTTGACCATGGCGGCGTGACCGGAAAGGTTTGCCGGCGGAGCAGGGGAAAGGTCTTCGATGGCGTTTACCAGTCCATCCAGCCAATATACGGCGGCCGGGGTGAGATCACCGCGACCCCGGTAGGATATGCAGTGGTTACCGACGATTCTCATTGCCTGTTGTAGTTTGCCGCGGGGATGTATCTCGAAGATGAGGGTACCTTCGGCCGTGTCGGCCTCAACGCGTAGGTAGCCATCTGCCAGGACCAACGCCTGCCAGCGGTGTCCTCGCCGATCGAGACCGGCGGCGAGCTGTCGTATCCAGGACTGCTCGTGGGGTACCGCCGTATGTAGCGAAGGTGTCTGCTGTGTGCGTACAGTCAACCTGTTTCTTCCTTTTGCACCGGCCCGAAATGTGGGCGGAAAATACCAACGAATTCTAGATCTCGACGTTGCTTTTGACAATGTTGGGGTATAATCGACCAGCCATGATGCAGGCAGGGAAAAGGAATTCTTTCGAAACCATCGGTAAGTGGACGTGTAACCTGGCGAGTTACCTGCAAGGATTGCTCTTTGAGCACCCCCTTGCTCCCTGGGCTCTATTCGCGGCCGCGCTGGTATTGTATCTACCGTTTACCTGGCAATATACCTTCTTGCACGACGAAGGGATATTCACCTACGACGTGACGAGATTGCTGTGGCAGCAACCGGTGGCGGCATTTTTCCTGCTGAAGGTAAAACCGGTGCTGGCACTGCTTTACTTGCCCACCGCCCGCCTGGGGTTCAAGGCGTTTCTTGTAGTACATGCCGGGCTTGCTGCCACCACGGTACTGTTGGTTTGCCTGACTGCGAGGGACCTGGGAACGCGAATACCTGCTGCAGCAGGTTGGATGCTCATGTTGAGTGGGGGATTCTTCGTGGCTGCAGTCTCGGGATTCGCCAACCTGGAGGGTGCATTTTTCCTGGCGCTGTTCCTGTGGTTGTATTTCTCAGGAAGACGGAAGAGCGGAGCCCTGGTACTGGGCCTGTTGCCATTCGTGAGACACGAACTGGCGGTTGTATGGTTGTTTTTCCTGGGGTGGGACTTGTGGCGCCGGCGCCGGCAAGGAATTTCCTTCGTGTTACTGGCAGCGGCATTCCCCTCTTTATATATCGTACTGGGAGCCTGGTACCACGGAGACTTGCTCTGGTTGATACACAATTTCCCCAGCTCAAGCGACATTCCCGTGGCCATCAGTTTCAACTCTCCCACTGCAGCCGGGCTGAGAGAATACTGGCAAAGATCGCTGCTGTGCAATTTCGGAGTATTGGGCGTGCTGGCCTTGCTGGCCGTCGGGATTCGCCAACGGGTGGTATTGATCTTGTTCGTCAGCGCACTGGCAATCTATGCCGTGATGACGTTGTTCCAGTACCAGCGCATTTTCGGCTTCAATGCTTCCCTGCGTTATCACGTGGCTGTCCTGCCGCTGGTGGCGATACTTTCCGCCAAAGGACTTGAAAATGATCACGCACTGACCTGGATGATTGCGGCACTATTGGCGTTTGCGGTCGGTATGTTTTCCGGGGCCGGAAGCTGGATGTTCATCGCCGTGGCCATCTTTCTGCCGATACTGATGTACCTGGGGAAGAGGTGGCGGATGAACACTGCATCCCTTGCCCGCATCCTTGTGCTGGTTTCCGGCATGGGGGTATTGTGTCTCGGCATGGCCTACGGTGAAGACTTCTACAGACAGCACCGGCAGTCCCATCGTCTGTTCCACTGGTTGTCAGAGCAGGGCTTCTATCACGGGCAGCCGGTCTATAGCGACATGCAGATCTTCCGCTATGATGAGTGCTCCGGAATAAAGAACAGGTACCAACTGGCCAATGAAGCCATCTACTGGGAGTTGTCGCGCTTTACCAATCATGGAAACGGGCAGTACCGGGATCTGGTTGATGCCTTGAGGAAGATAGGTTACGCGGTGGATCCCTCGAAACATCGAATCAACCGGCAGGCGGTCTACATCGTTCGTCGCTGTCAAAGGTTCCGGCGCTGGATACGATTGCTGGAAGAGCACCATCCCCATCGGGTAGTTGAGGGAAACCATTTGATTTATTATTGGGACGTCGAGGAAGCTGGATAGTCGTGAAACGACGGCTGACAGTCCTGCTGCTGAATCCCCCGGGTCTTCCCGGCAGGGCATACGTCCGCGAGGGAAGATGCCAGCAGAGGCAGTCGTCTTTTGCTTACAGCTTGCCCCCCATCAGCCTGGCCTACATCGGTGCTCAGTTGCGGGCCCGGGGACACGTGGTGTACGCACGTGACGCCGCCGTGAGTTCGGCTGGGCAGGAAATACTGCAAGAGGTAGAGGCGCTTGATCCAGACCTGGTGGTGTTCAACATATCCACTCCCACCTACTGGGTGGATCTGCAACTTGTAGAAGAGGTATCCAGCCGTTGTTCGGCACACCTCACCGCGATTGGATTGCACGTAACCGCCCGCCCCGGCGAGACCTTGACCGAGTCACGCCTGGATTCCGTGGTTCGAGCTGAGCCGGAGCTCACGGTAAGCGAACTGGCCGAAAGATTGAGCAGTGGGAACACTCTGGAGGGACTTCTGGGAGTGTCTTACCTGAGCGAGGGGAAGGTGTGTCACAACCTGGACAGACCCTTTATCGACAATCCTGACGACCTGCTTCCACCTGACCGCGAACTGTTCCCTCCCGGCGATTACCGGCTGCCGCTCCCTCCAAGGCCATATGCCCTGGTGGTTCCCTCGCGGGGATGCCCGCACGATTGCAGCTTCTGTGCCGCACACCTGTACTACGGACGCAAGCCCCGCTTCCGCGGCGTAGGGAAGGTGGTCGACGAGATACAGCATGTCGTCGATAGGTATTCTCTTCGCGACGTTGTCATGTGGTCGGATTGTTTCACTATCTCTCCCGGATGGGTGGAGGAGTTTTGCCGGGAGATAATCCGGCGTCGTCTGTCGATACGCTGGATGTGCAACTCGCGGGTTGATGGAATTGATTTGCCCTTGGCCGGATTGATGAAGGCGGCGGGGTGTAGCGGCATAGCCTTCGGTATTGAATCGGGTGATCAGGAAATACTGAAGCGCATGAAGAAAGGGACCACTGTGGCCCAGGGGATCGCGGCCGTGGATGCCGCCAAACAGGCAGGTATTCCGGTCTTGGCTCACCTGGTCTTGGGCGTACCGGGAGAGACAAGGCGCTCGATACTCAAGAGCATAGGTTACGTTCTTGAGTTGGATCCCGACTACGCCCAGTTCTACTGTGCGGTGCCGTTCCCGGGAACTTCCCTGTGGAGACAGGTAGAGGAAGAGGGGTTTCTGGCCTCTCGTGACTGGAGTCGCTTCGAACCGAACCAGGCGGTCATCTCCACCCCCTGGCTGGGACGACACGAATTGGAGTGGTTGCGGCGTCTGGCCTATGGCCGCTTCCTTGTGCGTCCTCGCTATTTGCTGCGGATGG